>JASJBF010000033.1 GCA_030066685.1 Kiloniellales bacterium
GTCCTCTGGGGGCGTCAGCGCCGCTCGCCGATGCGCCAGCATCGGCCGCGCGACGCTTCCTGCCCAGAGGACGGCAAAAGCGATCCTAGATATGACGAACTTAGGAACCACCACACTAGCTATGAGCGGTCATTCTGTGAGGGTGCATGTGGGCCTTTGCTCGGCAAAGGGCGCACCCTGATACCTGCCGAAGCTCGAAGGCTGGATCCGGGTCCCCGAAGCTCTCGGCACCTTGCGCCATGAATGACAGACAATTCTATGGTTTATTTACATGAATGAGCTGCTGGTAATAGTAAGCAATCGCCTTGATTTCATCACGAGACAATCCGGCGGCGACCGGCTGCATGATCTCGGCCTGATCTGTTCTCCGTGATTTATCCGCATAGGCCGCGAATTGTTGTTGAATATAGATGCTGTTCTGACCCGCCAGACGGGGCCCCAACTCGGCATCGCCTTCGCCCGAAGCGCCATGACAACTCATACAGGCGGGAACCTCTTTCTCGGGCACACCCTCTTGAGCGATGGCCTGTCCCTTCCGAAAACGGAGGTCCTTCTCCGCCAGCTTGGCGAGCTCATCGGCGGTTTTCACAGGCGGGGCGGGATACGCGGCGAAGGTGCGGGCCATGAAATCGATGGTTTCCTCGTCCAGCATTGACGCAATCACGCCCATTTCCTCGTGAGGCCGGCGTCCGGACTTGTAGTCGATGAGCGACTGCTTGAGATAGCCCTGCCGCATGCCCCGGAGGGCGGGCGTGCCGAACTGCACATCGGGGCCAAAATCAATGTCACCCCCCGCATGTTCTCCATGGCACGCCAGGCACTTGGCTACTCTTGTCTGCGGATCTCGATGTGGCGAGAAATCCTGTGGATCGATCTGGATGTCTCCCACCATGACGGATTGCGCGTGCCCGTATGGCGGAAAGAGGAACAACAGGGCGAGACATATCGTCCCAAGTCGAAGCGCAAAACCACCACATGCGAGTTTCATAGTTGCTCCCATTCCTGCCGCGGAAAGACTACCAAAGCACCCGAATATGGACGTGAGCGCGCGACGATGAGTATAGGCTGTACAACGCCGTTTTGGACATCGCCGATGATACGCTGCAGCGGATGCGTCGCCGCGGGTTGGTAGCTTTGGGTCACGAGCAGCCCATCGTGCTGTCTGTCTGGCAGTTCCGCTCAAGTGGGGGTGAAGCTGCTGTGGTTCGCTGATTGGCGGACATCGTACCGGGTCCGTCAACGTCAGATATGCTACTCGGTGACCGAGACGGCCGGCCCGTCTGAGAGCGGTTCAGACCCCGCCCGCATTGAATTCGTGTTCGGCGCCAGCCACTCGGGCGCAGCGCTATTGAATCCCAGTCGCGCTAGACCGTCGGCTTGATGTTGGCGTTCAGCCGGAACAAATTGCCCGGGTCGTAGGTGTTCTTCAACTGCACCAGCCGGGGATAAGCCGGCCCGAAGTTCGCAACCGTCTTGCTCTCCGACTCCTCGCGCAGATTGTTGTAAAAGCCGTTCGTAAGAGGCTCGAAGGCCGTCCACCAGTCCTCGAGCGTACCGGTCCTGGCCTCGTCCTCCGCGGCATCGCTCCAGCTCACCGTGATTCCGATCATGGTCTCGGCGCGCCGATGCGGCCAAGCCGTCGCATCCTCGGCGACCCGGGACACGGCGCCGCCGCAAGTGTTGAAATACAGCTCGTAACCGGGCAGCGGGCGGAAGCTCTCGACCAACGCGTCGACCAGGTCCTGTGTAAAGGTCGCCACCATGCCGGACTTGGCGTCGTAGCGGTTTCCGTGCGCGGAGGCTGCGTCGATTGCCGTCTGCGTGGCGATGTAGTCGACCATGCCAACAGCGTCCTCGGCCGGTTTGCCGAACTGGCGCAGCGGCGCCAACTCCTCCTCGCCGGCCACCGGATCACCGACATAGAGAATGTCCATGCCGACGATACCCCTCTCGTCATCGCCCCCGGAAACCATGAAGGGCGCCGCGTAGAGGTCGTCCGACAAACCCGTCGCATACTCAGCCCAGAACTCCAGCACGTCACGTGCCTGAGAGATCGGCCAGATGACGCTGCCGGCGAGCAACTCCGGGCCTGCGGGATGCAGCGCGAACTCGAAAGCGGTTACGACTCCGAAGTTGCCGCCACCGCCGCGAATACCCCAGAACAGGTCAGCATTTTCCTCCGCGCTCACCCGTCGAATCTTTCCGTCTGCTGTCACCATGTCGGCGGAGAGCAGGTTGTCGATGGTCATGCCAAACTTGCGATTTAGCCGGCCGAAGCCGCCACTCAAGGTCAGGCCGCCAACGCCGATGTGGGAGACCACGCCAGTCGTCGTGGCCAGCCCGTGCGCTTGGCTCGCCCCGTCCAAGTCATGAAGCAGGGCGCCGCCGCCCACACGGGCACGACGCCTTTGCGGGTCCACTTCGACACCGTTGATGCCTGACAGGTCTATCATCAGTCCGTCTTCGCAGGCTGATCTGCCAAAGAAGCTGTGGCCGCCGCCCCGAACCGCCGACAGCAAGCTTCGCTCGCGCGCAAAGTCGACAGCCTTGCTGACGTCATGAGTGTCCGCGCAACGGACAATCAGCGCCGGGTGGCGGTCGTGCCTGCCGTTCCAGACTTTCCGTACATCGTCGTAGCCCGGGCCGCCCTTGACCAGCAGTTCACCTTTCAAGGCTTCGGCGAATTCCTTGATCGCCGCTTTCTCGAGCACGGTCTCCTCGCCGGAAAGGGTAGCCGCTGGAAGGTCGGCTGAAGGCCGGGTCCCCGCCAAGATAGACCTGAAGGGAAGGCCCACCACCATGCCCGTCGCAAAGGCGGACTGGCAAAAATGTCGTCTTTTCATGGTGAACCTCCCTGCAAATGATCGAGCGTTGTGACCGAGCACGATCGACCAGATCCAGACCGACCCTTCGACCAAAGTCCGGAGAGGCAAATGGCCCCGGGTCCCTCTTGACCCGGGATGGCCAGCCGCCTTTGAGATTTGTTTCTTTTCAGCCGAGGACGAAGTGAGCGTTCAAACGCTGCTTGCCACCGCAACTGGGCTCATCCCCTTTGGACGATGCAGGCCAAAAGGCTACGCGTTGTTGCTCACGATCGCAATTCCTCGTGCATCAATCACTTAGAAGTAGCGACCCTGTCGTGGCGCCCTGCGCGCACGCGTCATTTCCGCAAAGGGTCACGCCCGGAAGTGCGATCGCTCCGTCGCGCATGTCCGCTGTGTAGCCAAAACGAGACGACGGCGCCCTGAAACAAACCAGCGTTCATGATACAGCATGTTCATCTCCTGATGTTGCTGTCAGTTCCCTCAACTTTTTCCTGGCGCCGGCGCCAGCGGATCTGCATCGCCCGAGCGCTCGCCATGGAGCCCGAGGTGCAGATCGCCGACGAGGCGGTCTCGGCCCTCGACGTCTCGGTCCGGTGCTCGCGCTACTGGACGACGTTCGTGCCCGCTTCGACCTGGTTGGCCTCTTGATCACCCGTGACCTACGCGTCGCCGCCCCCGGCCGCGACTTCGAGTTCGGGCGGTTCGCTTCGCGGCGGCCTAACACCAAGGAGCGCTGTCGTTGGCCGCCTGACAGACTTGAATTGATTTTCGCGCTTAGGGCGCAGGGGTCTCGCTTCGATGGATCAGCCTTCCGCTGTCCCGAGGTCCGAGTTGATGCGTTGGCGCAGTTCCTCTTCTTCCTCGCCGTGGAAGAAGGCGACCAGGACAAAGCGCCGCCCCTTGGTGACCGGCGTGGCCAAGTGCAGAAGCGAGCAACAAAACACGACGGCGCCACCCACGTCGGGAGCGTAGAGTTGCGGCCCGAACTCCGGAAAGCGCAAATAGCCGCCCTCGTACTCGTTGGTGTTGAGGTTGATCGTCATGGCGAAGCGCCGGTGTTCGGTGAGCCTGTTCGTGTTGTCGCGGTGCGCGGCGAAATAGCCGCCTTGGGCCGCATCATAACAACCGACGCGCGGCGTCTCGACTCGAGTGACGCGAAATCCGAAGCCCTTGAGCACTTCCGGCAGAAGCTGATGGCTGAGCGCCTCGAGCAGGTCGCGGCATTCCATCGAGTCTTCGGGAATCATGACGTCGCTACGCACCTTGGAGCGCTTGACAATGTTCCCCCCGGATGCCTCCGAAGCGACCGTTCCCTCAATCCGATCGCCGGTTTCCCATAGGCGGATCAGCGTCCGACAATGCGCCTGGGTCAGGACGCGAGGCAAGACCAACACAGGCGGCTGGGCTGTCAACACGGCCGGCCGCAGCACCTCCTTGCGTGCTTGCAGCCAAGTCAGCGCCCGGTCGCATTGACGCGCCACGTCTGGTTCGGCGAACACGGCTTCGAGTCGCAACAACGGATCGAAGACCAGGGTGCAGGGCCCCTGCGAGATGGCCGATCCCTGGCCCAGGCTGAGGGCCCGGGTCAATGCACCCTCGGCATCGCAGACCACCGGAAACGACAGTCCCAGCCGCTGGCCCAAGGCAGCGTTCTCGTGGTCCGGCCCGCCAGTCACGGCGTAGATTCGAGCCTCCAAGCCGAGCAGGGCATCGGACAAAGCGCTCAGTCTGGCACAGCCGGCCGCCGCCGCATCCGGCGTGGCCGCGAGATGCAGGACCACCGGCCAGCCGAACAAATGGCTGTGATACAGCGAGATAACCCGGCCCTCGGGGAGGGTGAACACCAAATCATGCAGGCGCTCGCCGAGCGCGAGAGCACCTTGTTGTGCGGCAGGGTAGGTCTTCAGACGCATCGCGCAGGCTCGAAGGATCAGACTCATTTCTAACATCGGTGTCCAGCGCGCGGCAAACGCCGTAGGGGCGTTTCGCAGGGTGGTGAGGTTTCGGATTCCCTTGAGGCGCCAGCGATCACCCCCGTCCAGGGTTCGGGAAACCATCGCCGCCCCCGGCCGCGGCTTCGAGTTCGGCCAGTTCGCGGCGGCTTAGGCGGACGATCCCGTTCGGCCGCGGTGAGAGCGGGTCTCGATTGGACGGGACAACGCCATGGTCCTGCCCAATCGGGTGAATCCGGCCCAACTTAAGGGCCTGAAGTCCGCGCTCAACCAAATCCAACGCGCCGTGGATGTGTAACTATGCGCTCCAGCGCGTCCTGGCTATCTCGAATCAAATCGGTGCTTTGCGCCTAATTTGATTCAGGCTTTAAAGCAGCGCGCTTTCCTTTGAACGCAGATGAAAATTTCCGTCTACAGAGAGCTTCCGCCCGGAGATCAAACCAACCACGTGCTATGCTGCATCAGAGTTCGCCGCGCTTGAACCTGTCAGGCTGCCTTGGTCGCCGCAAATCATTGCCGAGTCGACAGTGGAAAAGAATGGAGAGAGTAAGTTTGACGGCCCCGCAGTTGCCGGCCATCATTCCTGTCTGCCGTGGAGCTTCTTGTGAGGCGCAAAGGTCCTCCGCGGCAATTTTTGCAGAGCAACACCTTGTCGACTTTTTGATTTGGTTTTTCACCGAGAGATCGGATTTGCCATGACACAGCGTCAGGATTGGAATCTGGTCATGGTCGGCGCTCGCCGTGCGCGCCGCCATCTACCGAGATTGGGCACATCCCCGGAGCGTATCGACTGGGGAAAGATATCTGCCGCTCATCTGGATTCCGGCTACACAAGGCACGAGGTGTTCGGCGACTGGGAAGGTGGCGACAATTGGGTGTTCGACGGCCTAAATCTCCTTGAAGCCGACCAGCCTTCGGTCGACCCGCTAGATTATGAAGGGAATCCCGGCCACGGCACGCGGACATGCAGCGTTCTCTGCGGCGTCGCAACGGAACCGACCGTGGGCAGCGAGGTCGGTGTAGCGCCGAGACTACCGATTGCCTCCTACCGAATCATCAACAGCGTTGTTCTCACTCCGGAGTCACAGCGGGAGCGTGTCGCAGCGGCCATTAACGATGCCAGAACGAAAAAGCATCAAGTGGTGAGCATGAGCCTCGGCACCCCCACCTTTCCGCCTTGGGCCAAGGGCGGCATGGGAAAGGCCGTCGACAGAGCTTATGAAGCCGGCATTATTATGGTGGCAGCGGGCGGACAGATCATCGACCGAATCACCTACCCTGGAAAATTCGAACGAACGATTGCGGTCGGTGGCGTGACAAGACAGCGCCGAATTTGGTTCCGATATGAAAGGACCAAACAGATTGACGTCTGGGCCCCGGCCAAGGATGTTCTTCGCGCCGATGCGCAAAAAGACGACGATATCGAAATGGCCAAGATTCTGCGTACTGAAGGCGACGATCCTGGATCGTCGTTCCTGAGCTCAAGCATGGGTAGCGGCAAGTTCGGCTCTGGGGCAGGCACCTCCTACGCAACCGTTCACGTCGCCGCCGCTGCCGCAATGTGGCTTCGGGCGCGGGATACCGATATCGGCCAAGCCTATGATGAACCCTGGCAGCGCGTCGAAGCATTTCGTTGGCTGCTCAAGTCGACGGCAAACAAGGTCAATGGCGAACAGCCAAGGGAGAAAACGGGGATCCTTGACATAAACGCTCTGATTGAGGCGAAACTGCCGAAAGCTGATCGGCTCAAGAAGGCGGCGCCAGATAAGGATAGATGGGGCTGATCACCGACCAGGCCGTCGCGGCCCTTGACGCCTCGGTCCAGGCGCAAGCGCGGTCGATGCTGGACGACCCGCGCGCCTTCTTCGGCGCCGACGCCGGCCGCGACTTCGAGTTCGGTCGCGAGCGGCCTAAAGTGCGGTCTGAAGGCCGGACCGGCGATGCCGCGCCGTTGTCCACCTTTGGGTGCAAGCCCGACCCTCCGCAAAGCACGTGAGAGCCGCCGAGCCTGGCCGAGGCCGGTGGCTGCCACCGGCACGCGCTTTACCGAACTTCCGCCGCTGACCTATCATCTCCCTACGCGCTTTTTGCCGCCAACGGAGGAGGTCGAGGAATGCGGCGTCGGGTCTCACGGCGGCACTTCGGTCCAGCCATGCCTCCGTCCTCCGAGCCAGGCAGAGGGCGGCGTTTGCAGTTTCTCATCCACGCCGCCATCGCCCTCTGCGCCGGTCTCTGGCTGCCGGCAAGCGGCGCGGCGGTCGAGCGCCCGGTCGACCTGGAGCTAGTGCTGGCGGTCGACGTCTCCGGCAGCATCGACATCGAGGAGGCCGTCCTGCAGCGCCAGGGCTATGTCCAGGCCCTGCGGCACCCCTCCGTCGTCGAGGCGATCGAGCACGGCCGGCTCGGGCGCATCGCGGTCACCTACGTGGAGTGGGCCGGGAACCACTTCCAGAACATCGTGGTCGACTGGCGCGAGATCTCCGACGCGCGCAGCGCCGCCGCCTTCGCCGAGACGCTGGAGCGCCGGCCCGTTACGACCGAGCTCTGGACCTCGATCAGCACCGCGATCGACTTCGCGGCCCTGAGCTTCGCGGACAACGGCTTTCGCGGCCGGCGGCGCGTGATCGACATCTCCGGCGACGGTCCCAACAACCGGGGCGACCACGTGGTCGTGGCGCGCGACCGGGCCCTGGCCGAGGACATCGTCATCAACGGCCTGGCCATCATCAACGGCCGGCCCGGCCGCTACGGCTATCCGCCGCTGCCCAACCTGGACCTCTACTACGAGGACTGCGTCATCGGCGGGCAGAACGCCTTCGTCGTGGTGGCGGAGGGCTTCGGCGACTTCGGCCGCGCCATCCTGCGCAAGATGCTGCTGGAGATCGCCGGCCGGTCGCCGCCGGCCCGCCTCCTGCGGCCCGCCCAGGACCGGCCGCGCCCGCCCTGCAACGCCGGCGAGCTCCAGCTGCGGAACTGGAGCCCCGAGTACGACGACTACTGAGCGCGGCGACCGCCCTAGAGCAGCCTGCGTTCATTCGAACGCAGATGAGCTGCTCTATCTATATGGAATAGATCGAATTATCTGCGCTCAATTGAGTCCAATTGAGCGCAGTTTGATCTAGTCCGGCGCAGCGGCGGCAGCAGGGGCCGAGATCTGATACACTCTCCAACATCGACGTTCGTTGGATGATGGACCGACCGTGCCGCGCGCGAGCCTGTTGCGGCGCCTGCACCGGCTATCGTCCCGTGCAGGCTCTCCGGCCCGATGGCCGGTCCCGTCGAGCGCCGGTCGGTGACCGGCCCTCGGGGACCCGGCGTCGCGGTTTCGTCTGATGGCACCGGCGGCACGCTCGGCCATCCGGAAGGAGGTCTGCCGTGACCATCTACATCATGCTGGCCAACTGGACCGAGCAGGGCGTTCGCGCCATCAAGGACTCGCCCCGCCGTCTCGACGTCGCCAAGACGGCGCTTCGGGACATGGGCGGCGAGTTCAAGTCGGTCTTCATGACCATGGGCGACTACGACCTGATCGCCGTCTACGAGGCGCCGGACGACGCCGTGGCGGCGCGCTTCACCTTGCAGGTCGCGCGCCTCGGGAACATCCGGACCCGGACCTTGAAGGCCTTTCCCGAGGCGGCCTACCGGGAGATCATCGCCTCCCTCGGCTAGGGCCCGTCCCGATCAGACGGGTGTTGCGGTCTCGGGCCTCGGCATCTCTTCGAAATGCGGGTCGTGCCAGCCAAAGCTGGGGAGAGAGCGACGAGGCCTGCCAAGGACCCGTCGCTTGTGCTCGAAGCTTCGTCGAGAACGGGACGCCGGAGGATTTCTCGCCTGTCTAGGATGAAGTGAGCCGCTAGGCTAGGCGGGGCTCGGACGTCTCTCTTGCGGTCCGGCTACAGGTGGCGAAATGAAGCTAAAGGGTGGATGCCTCTGCGGCGCGGTGCGGTTCGAGACCGACACGCAGCCGCAATGGATCAGGCATTGTCATTGCGTTCAATGCCGCAAGCAGACCGGCGCGGCCTTCGTGACCGGATTGATGTACCGCGCCGAAGACCTTCGCTGGACCGGCGAAACCCGCAGCTACGAAAGCTCGGCGGGCGTGTCGCGCACCTTCTGTCCGACCTGCGGCGGCAGCCTGGCCTTCCGGCAGGCGGACGCGCCGGAGAAGGATTGTCTGATGCTGGGGGCCTTCGACGACCCGTCGCTCATCGAGATCGACGGGAACGTAGAGCATGTCTTCGCCGAGCGGGAGCTCGACTGGCTGCATCTGGATGACGATTTCCCGCGGGTCGACGGCCAGCCGATGGGGCTCTACAAGATCAAGTGAGCCCGGATCACCTCACTTCGGAGCGACGATGATGGACCTCTCGCTGCGCCGCTCGGCCCGTCTGCCCGCCGCCTGTCTCTCGGCGCTGCTGTGCCTGGCAGCGGGCGGTGCTCTCGCGACCGCCGACGGGCCGGACCGCTACCGGGTCGTCGAGGTCTCGGCGACGAGCGCGCTGAACCTGCGGGCCAGCCCCGATACCGGCGGCGCCGTGATCGGGAGCCTTCCCGCAGATGCCGACGGGATCGCCAACTTCGGCTGCATCGGCGGGCTCAGCCTGGCCGAGTACGAGGCCGCCGACGCCGCCGAGCGCGCGGCGGCACGCAAGACCCGCTGGTGCAAGGTCGGCTACGACCGCAAGATCGGCTGGGCCGCCGGGTGGCATCTCGCCGAAGGCGGAGAGAAGGACGGCTTTCGCGGCGGCGACGCGCTCGCCGGTCTCGCCGGGTCCGAATGGCTGCTGCGCGATTTCGCCGGCGCGCCGGCGCAGGCCGAGGCCTGGATCGCCTTCAAGGCCGACGGCACGGCCTCGGGGCTCGGCGGCTGCAACAACTTCAACGGCGGCTACAGCGAGGACGCCGGGTCCTTGCGCTTCGGCCCCATCGCCGCGACTCGGATGGCCTGTCCCGACCCGAAATCCAAGGTCGAGATCGACTTCTTCCAGGCGCTCGATGCCACCCGCGAGGTCGTCGCGACCCACCTGGTGCTCGCGCTCTTCGACGATCGGGGGCAGCTCCTGGCGACCCTGACCCGGCGCGACGCAGACTGATACCCCGGCATCATCGCCCCTCGTCGGCGGCGCCCAGGCCGGCCGTGGCCACGCCCTGGCGGATCGCGGCGGCGTCCATCAGCGCGAGGTCTGCGTTGATGGCGAGCATCTCGGCCTCGAGGCGGTCGTAGCTCCAGTCGCAGTCGAAGCGGTCCAGCAGGGCGAGGCCGAGGCGCTGGGTCGCCTTGGCGCCGGCGATGCCCTCGATGGCCTTGAGCGCCGCGAAGAGCGGGTAGGTCGAGCCGACGAAGGCGACCTTGGAGAATTCCGCGTTCGACTGGATGAGATAGTCGACGACGGCATAGCGGAACTGGTTCCAGAACTGCACGTCCGGCTGCGCCGCGCCCTGGGCAAAGCAGCGCTCGATGTGCCGGTCGAGGAAGCGGCCCATCAGGGCGACGTACTGCGGCAGACCGGCGGTGTCGACGAAGGGCGGATTGACCTCGTAGCGGCGCTTCTCGCGGTTCCAGATCGCCTGCACGCCCTGCACCTCGTGGGCCACGAAGGCAATGGCGGGATCGGCGCCGGGCAGGTTCATCCGCCGGGCGAATTCGGCGGCGGCCGCGACGAAGCGGGTCTCGGCCTCGGCGGTCACGCTGGCCGCCGTCGTGCCGAGGGCGGCGAGGCGGGCTTCGGCCAGGTCGAAGATCTGCAGGTTTGCGCCTTCGCGCTCAGCCTTTGGCATGGCGACGAGCTTGCGGTAATGCGAGACGGCCTTGCCTGTGTTGCCGATACCCTCCGCGGTGCTGGCGACCATGTAGATCAGCTCGGGCCAGCCGGGCGCGGCACGGAGCTGGCCCTCGAGCGAACGCAGATGCTGGGCCAACTGGTCGTCGACGACATAGCCCTGCAGCGCCTTGCGGTTGGCGGCGTCGATGGCGATCACGGTCTCGATCAGCCCTCGGAAAGCGGCGAGATCGAGCTGGCGGATACGGCTTTGCCGGCTTTCCGACAGCCTTGCGTGGAGCAGCGCGTAGGCCGCATAGGCTGCGATCTCGCCGGGATCGCTGCCGGTCTCGAACCAGAGCGCGCCGTAGTCCGGGGCGAAGGCGCCGAAATCGGCAGTGAGCACCGCGTTGTCCGCCTGCTGGTGGAGGGAGAAGTGGATCGCACGCTCCACGGCGAGCTGGCGCTGGAGATAGGAGAGCAGCCCGCCGACCTCGACCCCGCCGACGCTGGCGCGGATCTCGACGGGCTCGAAGAGGTCTGTCGGGATCTCGACGGGCCGGGTGATGAAGAGGGCGGTCGCGCCCAACGGATCGGCGGTATCGGAAGGGTCCGAAGGTCCCGGGGCCGGCGTCTCCCGGGCGGCCTCGAGCTGGGTTTGGATGCTGACCAGCCGCCCGGCCATCATCTGGGCCATGGCCAGGCCCGCACCCTCGGGTGTCTTGCCCTTGGGGTCCACGATGTTGAAGGGGCTGATGACGTACTCGCTGTCCAAGAACTGGCGGTAGACCGCGCGCAGGAACCAGAGGTTCGCGGTCAGGAGAACGAGACCGATCGTGGAAAATGCGAGGGCCCGGATTAGAATGTCCATGGGCGGCCGTCCGGAGACCAAACCATCTGCTTTCCGAAGCCTAGCAGGACGGGCGGTGACTTGGGAACCGGAGGGCCAAAGGCGATGAGGCCGGCGAGCGACGTCCGGTCCCTCGCGCGGAGGATGTCCATCGCCTGCAGACCATCGGAAACTCGGGGAAGTCGGGGGCGTGAAATGACCAAGAGCGCGGAACTGGAAGGCTCGTCGGCCTTCGTATCGGACATCGCCTTCAATCAGGTCGAAAGGCTCTTCTCGCCCGGTCGCCACAGCCTCGCGGCCTTGGCCGACTTGGTGGAGCTGGCGCAGGCGGCCATCTTCAACGAGGAGCTCGTCGTGACCGCGGGCGCTTACGAGAACGCCCGGGCGCTCTCGGACCTGGACTTCGTGAAGCCCTTCGCGCCCGAGGTCGAGGTCACGGAAGCCGAGGAAGACACGGGTCCCGACCCCGAGAACGGCGAAACGGAAGACAAGGGCGGGATCCTCATCGACGTCAACGAAGAGGGCTACCTCAAGAGCTCCCACCCGGTGGGCGAGCTCCTCCTGGCGACGCTTCACAGCGTGAACCTGAGGAGCGACCCTCTATTCGGTTCGCTGGCGAATCCGGGCGGCTTCGAGGGCGAGGCCTTCTCCTCGGAGGAGGCCATCGCGCGCTTTCCCATCTTGATGCTGGCCCTGCAGGCCGACCGCGGCCTCCTCGCCTACGACAGCGAGGAGGCGCGCCAGTCCCTGGAAGGCCGGCTTTCGGAGTCCATTGACCTGTACAACGCCCATGCCGTGTCCATGAACGCGCTGCACCAGCGCTGGGGCATGGACACGGTGCTGTCGGTGCTGGAGCAGCCCTTCGCCGGCACCCGGATCGTCGACCACGCCCTGGAGTTCGCCGAGTCGGACTCGCCCGCCGAGACCCGGCAGCTCCGGGAGCTCCTGGGCGGCGCGGCGATGAAGGTGCCGGGCCGTGCCGAGTTCTTCGAGCATTGGAACATGCCGCCGCTGGGCGTCATCGCCCTCGCCGAAGCCAAGGCCATGGACGACGTCCCCAGGGTCCTCCGCGACTCCCGCAAGAGGTTCTCAAAGCTGCGGGACTCGATTTGCCGGCTCCGGACCGAACGGGCGGCGCTGGTGGAACGCGCGGATCTGTCCTCCAGGGCCGGCGAGCTGGCCCTGAGGGAGCTGGGCGGCTTCGACGCCGAGATGCGCGCCGCGCTGGAGGCGGCGACCGAGGAGCTCAGCGTCCGCCGCTCCCGCCTGCAGCGCACGGAGCTGTTTTTCAGCACCCTCGACTTCGCGCTAGAGCTGCTCGGCGGCCTCGGCGTCGGCACCGTCGGCAAGGTCATCGACGCCCTGGGGCTGAAGCGCGGCGCCGTCATGCAGCGCATCCCCGGGCTGTTCCGGGCCGTGAACTTCGTCCGGGCGGGCGACGACGTCCTGGCTTCGGACGTCGTCGAGCGGCTGATCGGACGGCTCCCGAGCGACCTAGAGGGTCAGCGCTTCGTGCTCGACCTGGGCCTCGCTCATGGCCGGCGCTATTCGGACAGCAGCCCGTCGCGACCGCCGCCGGCGGAGACGGCGGTGCGCATCGAGGGCGAGGAGGGCACCACGGAGGTGACCGACCGCGACTTCTGGCGCCTGTCCTGCACCGTGGACGGGTTCCTCGGAATCTTCTCTTTTCCCTAGATCAATCTGCGCTCAATTGGAATCGATTGAGCGCAGATAACTTGATCAATTCCATATAGATAGAGCACGATGAAATGAGGTCGTACCGACCTCGCATCTGAATCGCGCTCTGACTGTTGAAGGAGAGTGGGATTCAGGTTCGAAGCCAATCAGCTTCGAATCATCTCGCTTTGAACCGCACCGTCCGTTCAGCGCTCGATGCCGATGGGCAGCAGGAAGGCCTCGGCGTCATAGTAGGCGGTGCGCGCGAAGAACCAGTCCACCACCGTATCGCGGTCCTTGGCCGCCTCGGGGTTCTCGGCGCGGAAGGCGGCCCAGGCCTTGGCGGTCTCGGGGTCGTCGGCGAGCATCTTCTCGGCCATGCGGGTGACGATGTAGTTCTCGCCGTATTCGTGGCTGGTCATCTGGGCGTTGAAGAACCCCCAGTAGAAGAAGCTCGACTCGCCGCTCGGCTCCAGCAGCGCCACCGCCAGGGTGCCGAGCGGCTGATCGGTCGGCACCCGGACGTCGCCGGGCCGGTAGACCACGCGGTGGCGCTCGGCGACCGGGGTGGCCGAGGCCGTGGCGCGGCCCTCGCGGTTGGGATCGTCGATCTTGAACGCCGTCATGCGATAGCGCTCGACCTCGAGGCTGCGCTCCGTCTCCAGGACCTCCATCTCGATGCCGTGGGCCGTAAGCCGCTCGATCACCTCGGACCAGACGGCGGGCAGGTAATAGGCGCGCGGCCGCGGGACCGGATCGTCGGGGGTCGAGCGGACGGATTGCTCGACCTCCAGGGTCACGGGGTCGGCGCTCCAGACGATCTGATCGATGCCGAGCGCCTCGCTGCGGCGGATCTCGTAGGCGAAGCTCTGGAAATCGACCCGCGGCGCCGGGTCGTCGTAGCCCCAGGCGACCGGCACCGGGTCGATCCGCGCGGCCCGGTCCGCGGCGATCGCCGCGCGCAGGCTCTCGGCCTTCTCGGCCACCACCTCGATGACCCCGAGGAAGAAGGCGTAGGCGCCGAGCACACGCTGGCGGTAGGGCTTGAGCGCGTGGATCTCGAGCAGATAGGCCGGGATCTGGCGATGGTCGGCGTAGTTCGACGAGTAGGCCGCGCCGTCGCTGAAATAGGGGTAGTAGCCCTTCTCCGGCGCCATCTTGTCGTTGCCGTCGATGCAGGGACCGGGGATGTGGCCGAGGCCCGCGAGACGGGCCGTCAGCGGGCCGGCCAGCTCGCGCCGCAGCCAGGCGAAGATGGCGGGACTCAGCCCGGAGTCGCCGTTGTCGCACCAGGTCACGTCGTACTGGTAGTTCTGGCCGTCGGTCGAATGGGCGTCGATGAAGAACGCCGGGTCGTAGTCGGTCATCACCTTCACGACCGCCCGGATCTCCGGGCTGTCGAGCTTGCCGAAGTCGCGGTTGAGGTTCAGCCAGCGGCCGTTGGCGCGGCGGCCCGAGGTGTTCGGCCCGTGCTGGTTGATGCGCCCGGTCTCGGACTGGCGCAGGTAGCCCTGGACGTTTAGCACCGGAACGAACAGGAGGTTCGCCTTGTCGAGCAGCGCCCGCCGGCCGCCGGTGACGGCGAGGTCGCGGACCAGCATGAGGCCGGCATTGACGCCCATGGATTCGCCGGGGTGGATGCCGGCCTCGATGAAGACGGTCGGCTTGCCGCTGGCCTCGAGCCCGGCCGGCGACTTGTCCGCGGCGCTGGAGACGATCAGCATCCAGACCTGCTCGCCGTTCGCCAGGGTCGCGATCGAGGTGAGCTCGACCGCGTCGCTCGCCTCGGCGAGCCGGCGGGCGTAAGCCGTCACCTGCGCGTAGGTCGCGGTCTCGGCGAAGCCGCTGGCCTCGGCCGGCGTCGCCCATGGATCGCCGGGGCCGAGCGCGAAGGTCGCGCTCTCGCCGTCCCAGGCGGGCGACGGCGGCAGCATCTCCTGCAATTCGGCGGGCGAGAACTGCGTCTGCGGCAGGGCGGAACCGTGAGACAGGGCAACCAGGGTCGCCAGAGCGGCCGCGGCCGCCATCGCAGGCCTTCTCATGCCACACCTCCCAAGGGGCTATCCGACCTTATGCCAATACCGAGGCGCGCCAAGATGACGCCTTCTTCACAGATGACCGCCAAGGACGCAGCTCGGCCGTCGCCCCGTCACGCCGCGACCAGCGGCGCCCCCGCCGGCAGGACGAAGGGCAGACGCCGTTCCAGGACCTCGACCCGGAAGCTCTGCCGGTGCAGTCTTTCGCCGTCGGGGCTCAGGGGAATCTCGTGCTCGGACTCGACTTCCAGCCACTTGTGTCGGTCATATTCGATGTACTGCAGCTTTTCCTTCCCCTCCTGGATCAGTTCTATGTCCTGGATGACCGTGGACAGTCTTTGCAAGGGGAAGTCCTTCAGGGTCACCACGTCCAGCAGGCCGTCGTTCAACTTTGCCCTCGGGGCCAGCCGCACCCCGCCGGCCTGCACGCCGTTGCAGGCGGCCGCCATGATCATGACGTCGTCCTTCCATTCGCGGCCGTCGTCCGAACGTGCGTCCGATCGGTAGAGAACCTCGCCTTTCAGGGCCATGAGAAAGCCGGTCAATCCGTAGGCGGCGCCCTTGAACGCCGTCTTCAGGCGTTCCGAGGTCTGGAAGGTGACATTCGCGCCGAAGCCGGCGACCAGGGCGTTCAGGAAACAGGAATCGTCGATCCGGCCCACGTCTATGGGCGTCACCTTGCCCCTGGCCGCCAGGCGAAGCGCGGCCAGCGGATTGTTGACGCCGATGCCGCAACCGCGCGCGAAGTCGTTGGCCGAGCCGAGGGGGAGCACCGCCATGGCCGCCTCGGGGGAGTCGGTCTCCGCCATGATGCCGTTGACGATCTCGTTCACCGTGCCGTCGCCGCCGCCGGCGACGATCACGTCGACCCGCTCCCGCAAGGCCCTGGCCGCGTGGCGCGCCGCATCGCCGGCCTCCCAGGTCACCTCGACCTCGATGCCGACTCCCTCCCGACGGAGGTTCTCGACGGCGGGACGAAGGCGGGGATCGCCCGCTTTCTTGCCGTTGAGAATCAGCCGAAGTGAGCGCACTTTCCAGGTCCCCAGGATCAGTTCGACGACCTCTTGCGCGCCGAGTCGAAGTAGGACTTGATCGAGTCGTTCATCCGCGACTGCCCGACCGAGGAGGCGACCCCGCTGAAGAAGCCGGCGATCTTATCCGTCGAGGTGCTGTTGAAGTAGAAGACGATCGAGCCCTCTTCCACCGGCAGGACCAGCCCGCCCGTCACCTGCGAATTGTAGGTGTGGCCCACGAAGAACTGCTTGCTGGCCCAGACAATATAGTCCTCGCCCCGTTGCATCTGGTTGTGCTGGAGGATGAAGGCCGGGCGTCCCTCGACCTTCTGCTTGCGCCAGGCGAACTCGTTCTCGACCTCCGCCGGCTGGTCCTGCGGAAAGGACAGGAAAGCCCGGTTGAGGGCGGGGAAATAGGTCTCGAAGAAGTCGTCGTCCGCACGCCATGTCATGCGGATCTCCTCGGCCGGGGAGACCGCCTTGCCGCCGCCCCGATCGTAGGCGGCGACGCCGTCCAGACCGCGCTCCAGGTAGGCGGCGAAGCGCGCCTTCATCAGGTCGCGGTAGGCCTCGGAGACCGCCGCGGCGGCCCCGTCCTGGTCCGCGGAGACGGCGGAGAGGCGCTCGCCCAGCTGCGCGAACTCCTCGGCCGAAAGATTGAGGTCATCGCCCGGCTTCGCCCTGAGGATCTTGCCGAGCTCGTCCTTGTCGCCGCCGTCGAAGGCCAGCTTCGCCCATTCGCCGTCCTTCGGCGGCGCGCCGAGCAGGCTGAAGCTGAGGTTGTTGGCGTCGAGCTCGATGTCGCTCCCCGCCGGGTAGGCCGCCTCGAACTTGGCCAGGGGGACCGGCAGGCGCATGGCGACCGCGGCGATGATCTCCTTTTCCCCGACGCGATCGAGGTCATGGGAAACGATCTCGCCGGCGAGCAGCGCCTTCTCGTCCTCGGCCGTGAACCCGATCGCCTGCATCACCTCGTCGATCGTGGGGACCTTGCCCTCTGCCGCCGCGGCGCCCGGCCGCGCAGCGACCAGCACGAAGGCCAGCGCGATGATGCCGTAACGGACCATGATGCCCTCCCTGTCTCATCCGATCCTGCTACGACCCTAGCCCACCTCAAGCCATAGTAGAACAACGGAGCGAGCGATCCCCCAGGAATCTCTTTTCGGGCGGTGTTGCTGCGATCTCGCGCTGCAAGGCGATCCGGGTCTTGGCTCCCCCGTCTCCTTGCCGAGGCCTCGATTCGTCGGCAAGGACCGCGGCGGAGAGCCCGGCGGTTCCGTCCGCTGCGCCGGCCCGCTATCATCAGGATCTGGCAAGATGCGATCCGGAGCGCTTCGCCGGAGGCATTCTCGCCTTGGGTCGGTAGCGGAGGACTTTACGGCGGTGGCCATCATGATCGATCAGCGTTTGCTTGGAAGAGAGGGGCCGTCCGTTGGCTGTCTCGGTTACGGCGCTATGGTTCTCGAAGGCTACTACGGCGGGTCGGATGACGACGCGGCCGTCGAGACCTTGCGGCATGCGATCGATCTCGGGATGATGATCGATACCGCCGATGCCTACGGAAACGGGCACAACGAGCAGCTCGTGGCCCGCGCCTTGGCGCCGCGGCGCGACCGGGCCTTCATCGCCACGAAATTCGGCATCGTCTTCGACGAGGCGGAAACGGCCAGCGACCTGCCGACGGGATGGGGCTTCTCGCTCCGGATCAACGGCAGGCGGGACTACGTCCTGCGGGCTCTCGACACCAGCCTTCAGCGCCTGGGCGTCGACGCGATCGACCTCTGGTACGCCCACTACCTCGATCCGAAGACGCCGATCGAAGAGACCGTGAGCGCGATGGCCGAAGCGGTCCGTGCCGGCAAGGTCCGATATCTCGGCCTCAGCAACGTCACCGCGGCCCAGGTGACGCGCGCCCACCGGGTGCATCCGATCGCGGCCGTCCAGTACGAATACTCGCTCTGGCGCCGTGAGGCCGAGACCGAGCTCCTGCCCACCTTGCGCGACCTCGGCATCGCCCTCGTCGCCTGGTCGCCGCTCGGCGCGGGCTTTCTGGCCGGACCGCCCGCGGCGCTCGACGAAGGCGACTTTCGTCAGAATAACCCGCGTTTCGCCGGGGACAACTTGGCCGCCAACCGCGACCGTTTCGCGCCCCTCATGGACCTGGCCGAGGAGCTTGGCATCTCTCCGGCGCAGCTCGCGCTGGCGTGGCTGCTGCACCAAGGCGAGGACATCGTGCCGATCCCGGGTACGCGCCGCCGGGAACGGATCGATGAGAACGCGCAAGCGGCGAAGCTCCGCCTGACCCCTGAGACCCTGGAGCGGATCGATTCCCTGGCGCGCCCGGGCCGCGCCCTCGGAGCGACGCTGGTCTGACCCGCCGCCCTGGACGCGCAGTTCTGGTCCTGGGCAAGGGCGAGCTGAACATGGTGGCGATCAGCTGCTACGTCCGCGGCCTCGATCCGGGCATCCCGGCACGCAGGTTCGACCATGCCTGCAAGCTCTCGCTGGCGGCCGGCAAGCTCCGCGAGGACCTCGAAACGACGAGGAGCCGCGAGCTGGCGGCGCGTTGCGGCGTCGCGCACCCACCGCTGAAACGCCACGACGCCGTCGGCGCAGGCGCGCTGGACCTGACTCCCTCCGTCTGGAGGTGTAGGGTCGATCCTGTGAGGGGCCGTGCCCTTCGCGCCAGGACGCCGGCGCCGAGGACGGTCGCCGCTCCCTGGGTCCGGGTTCGCGTCGCCCTGGGGGAGGGCCGACATGAAGCTTGCGATCGCCGCTCTGCTCCTTCTGGTCCTCGCCGCCTGCCAGGCCTTTACCGGCAAGTTCCCGCAGCGCTACCGCGCCGACGAAGCGAGCTACGCGGTCACCGGGGCCTCGGAGATCCTCGTCGTCTACATCGGCGCAGCCAACTGCCCGCCCTGCTACACCTACAAGGCCAGGGACTACCCGGTCTGGGCCCGCAGCCAGGAATACGCGCACGTCCGCTACCGGGAACTGCGCTTCCCGCTGTTCCAGCGCACCGACGAGGACCGCTACTGGCCCGAGGACCTGAGATGGGTGCGCGACGCCGCCTATGCCCGACAGGGCGCGCCGCGCTGGATCCTTGCCGTGGACGGCCGCGTGGTCGCCAACGAGTTGGATTGGCGGCGCCGGGCCTTCCCGCTGATCCGGCGGCTGGTCGCCCGGAAGCGCGCGGGATGACGGCCCTCGCCGAAGGCAAGCTCTCGAGTCCGCGGGTGCGCGGCCCGCTGGCACGCGCTGTCCTGTGCCTGTCTCTGCTGTGCTCGGTCCTGCTCCAGCGGCCGGAGGCCGCCCTCGCCGCGGACTGGACCGAAAGGGAGTTCGCCAGGTTCCGGCTCCTGCCGGGCGTCACCGCGGTCGAGGCCGCGCGCGATCTTCTGGTCGGCCTGGAGGTCGAGCTGGCGCCCGGATGGCAGTTCTATTCCGAAAACCCCGGAGACTACGGCGTCGCGCCGCGCCTCGACTGGAGCGCCTCGCGCAACCTAGCCGAGGCCGAGATCCATTGGCCCGCGCCCAAGGCCTACATCTACGGCAGCGATCCGACGGTCAGCACCCTGGGCTACAAGGACTCCTTCCTGCTGCCGCTCGCCCTGGTCGCGGAACGCTCCGGCGAGGCCTTGGACCTCCGCCTGGCCCTGGACTACGCCGTCTGCGAGGCCTTCTGCGTGGTCGACAGGGTCGAGCTGCGCCTCACACTGCCGCCGGGCCGGCCCGAGGCGACCGGCCACGACGCACGGCTCCGCCGGGCCCTGGGGGAGGCACGCGCCCGCTGACTCATGGCAGCTCGCCGCTCAGCAGCCAAGCGGCGCAGTCCGCCCCAAGCTCGTCGCGCGCCCTGCGCTCGTAGGCAGCGGCCTCCTCCGCGGTCAAGACGTCGCGCCAGCGGCCGTTGCTGCCCTTGTGCAGGAAGGTCTCCGCACCGCCCTCCCAGAAGGCGCCGCCCAGGGGCACGCTGACCTCGGCGTTGGCCTTCATGTAGTCGAAGCCGCAGTGCGCGACGATGGCCTCCCACCTGGCCTCGTCGACCGGGATCTCGAGAAAGGCCGCGATGCGCCGGATCTCGCCGGGCAGGTCCGCCTTCAGCCGGCCGAAGTGCACCAGCAGCAGGTTCGGCAGATGCCGGATCTCCCACCAGGAGGCGACGTTTTCCCAGAACGACCAGAAAGGAAAGCCGTCCTTCTCGAACCAGTCCCGGTAGTACTGCCGGACCGAGTCCGGCGGCGGCTCGATCGGCGGGCCGACCCGCCCCGGGCTGTCGTTCAGCGCCTCGTACCACAGCGCGTTGGCCTTGGCGTGGTGGTTGTAGAGGCTCCAGACCACGTCGCGCCCGTCGCGGCCGATGTAGAGGTACTTGGCCTCGGGTGAGAAGACCAGAGCGTCGACCGGCAGATGGGTCTTCACGAAGCGCCGGTGGCTCTGCTTCTCGACCTCGGCCAGCTTGACCTTCTTGGGCGGCACCCGCAGGTCCAGCCAGGGCGACATCTCCGCCACCGGCAGGCCTTCCTCGCCCTTGAAGATGAGCTGGCTGACGATCTGCTGCAGCCAGGTGGTGCCGGCCTTCGCGTAGCTGGCGATGACGATGTCGTCGTCGCGAAAGCGGAAGTCGTTCCAGACCGTCGAATCGAAATGATGGTTGTGCAGTTCCCTGGCCTTTTGCGGCCAGGCCTCGGGTTCCTGTGTCACCTCGTCCCCCTGGACCGTGTCGGCTTTTCGGTCCCCGACGATTATGCGCCAGCTCAGGGAAATCCCCTAGTGTGACGAAACCCACGCTGGAGCGTCGGCGGGTCTGCCAGGCTTCGCCCTCGGCCCGCCGGCACGGGGGGAATCGCCCCTCGGCGGCGGCGCGCCGCGCCGAGCGGGGTCACGCCGACCGGAAATGCAAGATCGCGCAACAACTTCATCATCGCAAAGCGGGTGAGCGGTCGGGCCGCCCAGCCGCCCGAGGAGGTGCATCATGACTGGCAGCAGAGTCAGGATTTGGAAGCAGGATCCCAGCGTCGTCAGCGCCGGAGTCCGGACCGCCTACATCTCGACCGACGTCGAGCACGGCCCACAGGACGCCGACGTCGCAATCCGCGGCATGCCGCACGTCATCGCCAACTCGGACGACGACTTCCTCTTCGATCCGGCGGAGAACCCCATAGAGTTCGACGCCGTCCACACCTTCGCCGTGGTCCGCCAGGTCCTGACCATGTACCGGCGCGCCCTGAACCGGAACGGCATCACCCAGAACTTCGACTGGCAATGGGGCGGCAACGCGCCGATCGACGTCTACCCCCGCGCCGGCATCGACGCCAACGCCTATTACAGCCGGGACCTCAAGTCGCTGCGCTTCTTCTACTTCCACCCCGGCGGCAACGAGACCAGGCCGCTGGTCTACACCTGCCGGTCCTTCGACATCGTCGCCCACGAGGTCGGACACGCCGTGCTGGATTCCCTGCGGCCGGGCTATTGGGACAGCTGGCATCCGCAGACCGGCGGCCTGCACGAGTCCTTCGGCGACATCACGGCGATCCTCACCATGCTCGCGCAGATGGACCAGTGCGAGGCGATCATCGCCCATTCCAAGGGCGACCTGCACGCCAAGGGCTTCTTCCCCGCGGTCGCCGAGCAGTTCGGCGAGGCGCTGCACGGCCGCAGGACGGGGCTGCGCAACGCCGACAACGACCTGAAGCTCAGCGAGGTCTCGACCCAGGTCCACCAGATCTCCCAGGTCTTCACCGGCGCCTTCTACGACATCCTCGCCGACATCTTCGAGGACTACCACAAGCCCGATCAGTACGATCAGGCGGAGACCCTGTTCCGGGTCGGCAAGCACATGACCGCGCTGATCATCCTGGCGCTGCTGGAGGGCCCCGAGGTAAACGCGACCTACAAGGACATCGCCGAGAAGATGATCGAGATCGAGCCCGAGGCGAAGTGGAAGGAGTTCATCCACGCGCAGTTCGCGCGCCGGGAGGTCTTCGGCGGCCCGGTCGGCCTTGCCAAGGTCAAGCCCCAGGCCGTCGAGTTCAAGGGCTGTTGCGGCACGCTGCAAAGCGCCGAACACAGCGGCGCCGTCGAGAAGTCGATCGCGCGGGCGCTGAAGAAGGGCTGAGCCGGCACGGGCGGCCGGGGCGGTCGGGTCAGCCGGCCAGCATCCGCGCCAGGCCTTGCAGGTCCTGCGGGAAGCGCGCGACCCGCAGCGCGCGCAGGCCGACCGCCTGGGCCGCCCAGGTCTCCACCAGGTTCTCCCCGACGAAGACGCAGTCCTCCGGCGGGACGGCCGCGCGGCCGACCGCGAGGCGAAAGATCGCCGGGTCCGGCTTCTCCACGTTCACTTCGGAAGAGAGCAGCACCAGGGCGGGCCGGAAGTCGTCGAAGCTGAAGTCGCCCGGCAGGCCGGCGGCGAGCTGCGGCCGGGTCAGGTTCCCCGTGTTCGAGATCAGGCCCAGTGGCAGCCCCGCCGTGCTGAGCGCGCCCAGGCAGTCCCGCGCGCCGGGCATCCAGGACGAGCCCCCCACCAGGGTGTCGCCGATGTCGAAGAAGACGGTGATAGGCATGATGCCGGCTCCTTTCCCGGTCCGTTTCCCGGCCCGAAAGCCTGGCTGAAGTCAGCGCGGCCGCGGCCCGGATTGCAGCATGTGGCCGACGCTGAAGCCGGTCGGCGCTTCGCCGCGCATGGCCCGGAGCCGCGGCACCGGAGGACCGCCGGGCCGGCCTCAGATCGAGCCGGCCTCGACCATGTAGTTGTTGGCCGTGCACATGGCGGCGTCGTCCGAGGCCAGGAACAGCACCATGCGCGCCAGATAGACCGGCTCGATCAGGTCCGGCAGGCACTGCCTCTGGCGGTGGCGCTCGAGCGACTCCGGCGTCGCCCAGAGTTCCTTCTGGCGCTCGGTCATCACCCAGCCGGGCACCACGGTGTTGACCCGGATGCGGTGCGGCCCCAGGTCCCGGGCGAAGGCGCGGGTCATGCCGTGGACCGCCGCCTTGGCCGAGGTGTAGACCGGCATGCCGCCGGCCGCTTCCCACCAGGAGTTGGAGCCGAAGTTGATGATCGAGCCCTTGCCGGCGGCGATCATGCCCGGCGCCACCGCCTGGATGGCGAAGAACATGTGCCGCAGGTTGGCGGCGATCCGCTCGTCGTAGTAGTCGGCGCTAACCTCCTCCCAGGCGTGGCGGTCGTCCCGCGCCGCGTTGTTGACCAGCACCGTCGCCGGGCCCAGCGCGTCCTGCAGCGCCGCGAAGCCGCGCTTCAGGGCCTCGATGTCGCGCAGGTCGCAGGCCTCGAAGCGGACCGCCCCGCCCTGCTCCGCCAGGGTCTCGGCCAGGGCCGCGCCGCGCGCTTCATCGATGTCGAGGAAGCCGACCTGGGAGCCCTGCGCGGCGAAGGCGCGCACGATCTCCTCGCCAATGCCCGAGGCACCGCCGGTGACGAAGACCACCGCTTGGTTCAGGCTGGGATAGCGGGCGAAGGACATGGCGCGACTCCGGAGGGACTGCGGCGAGCGTTGCGCTCGGGCGCCGGCTTCGGCCGTGCGTTCCGCGCCCGAGCGGAGGGCATCGCCATGGACGCAGAAATTCTGCGCCGCCACCATGAAATAGATCAAGCCGTCCCTGCTCTTTCGGCTCCGCGCGGGCGGCGCGCGCTCAGCCCTGGTTCTCGACCGCCTTGAGCACGGTGTCGGAGGCGCCGGCGACGCCGTCGATCAGCTTGGCGACCTGGGTGACGCGCTCGGCGACGGCTTCGCCGCCCTCCACCTCGTCGGCCAGAGCCTTGGCCGCGGCGACCAGTTGCGCGACGGCCTGCTTCGCGTAGCGGCTGTCCTCGACGAGGCTTCGCTCGTCGTCCTCGAGCTCGCGCAGCGCCTCGTTGGCCCGGTTCCGCAACCGTCTCAGGTCGCGGACCTTGGTCTTGCGCGTCTCCAGGTCCAGGCTCTGGTCCCCCGAGACCGCCTCGGCTTCCGCCAGGCAGCGCGTGATCGTGGCCATCTCGGCGGCCTGCCCCGCGCGGTTTGCGGCCAGCGCCTCCGTCCCCGGCACGGGTTCCGCAGCGTTGCTATCGAGTCCTGTATCGCTCATCTCTCGCTCCCCGTCCTAGCTTTCGGCCAGCGCTTCTGTCGCCTTCTTGATCTCTTCGAGCTGACCGGCCAGCTTCTTCAGAAGCTTGATCGTCGCGGCGAAGTCATGATCGGGATCCTCCAGGGCGGACTTCAGCGACGCATGCGCGGCCGAGACGCCGAGCAGGGGCTCCACGTAGTTCGCCGACCCAACCTCCCGCAGCACGACCACGGCCGAATCCATGGTCTCGAGCAGCGCGAAGATCTTGCGGTCCTCTTCGAGGCTCCGCTTCGCGTCCTTGGCCAGGTTGTAGTCCTCGACCGCCTCGCCGAGGCGGAAGCGCGCGTCGCGCACGATCTCGAAGCTCAAGACCAGGGCCGCGTGGCAGGCGATGGCCGCGCTGTCCCTGACCGCCGGATCGGTCTCGACCACCACCTTCTTGATGAAGCGGAAGCGCTTCTCCCGCAGGATGGCGCCGGTGAGTGTGACCGCCGCGTTGCCGACGGCCGTCACCACCGGCGCGGCCGCCACCCCGTAGGGACCCGCCGCCGCGGCCAGCTTGCCGAAGGCGTCCGCGACCTTCTGCGCGGCCTCCTCCAGCGCCTCGATGTCCTTCGCTTCCGCCGCCTCCTTGAGAGCGCTCGCGTAGGCCGCCAGGGCCGGCATCACCCGGGCCTGGGCCTCGACCCGCGGCGGCGGCGGCGGGATCTGGCCCGACTTGCCGTTGCCCAGGCCCCCGCCCTCTGCGAGGCCCGTGAGGTGGGCCGGGTCGATTCCGCAGAGATAGAGCGGATCCCTGAGCCTGCGCTCCGCGGCCGGGGCGGCGGCCGCCGCCGCTCCTTCGGCGGTCTCGACGGCGCAGTCCTCGGCCGCCTTCTCGAGCAACTTCTGCCGCTCCTTAAGCGCGGTGGCGCGCCCCTCTTCGTCCGCGGCGCCCGGGCTCGACGGCGCCGCGCCGCCGCTGCCGCCGGCCAGGTCGAAGATCTGCCCGCAGGCGGCCGTCGTCCGCAGCGTGGGCCGCTCGTCGGCGATCAGGCTGTAGTTGCGCCGCTTGCGCACCGAGGTGTTGGCATCGACGACCTTGGTCAGGGCCTCGTCGGCGCCGGTCACGGCCTCCGCGTAGTCGCCCGCCACCTTCGACAAGTCCGGGGCGCAGGCGCCCAGGGCCACCGCAAGACAAGCAGCCAAGGCTGTCCGGCGCATCACACCCCCCTCGATTATCTCGTTGAAACGACCTCGCGCCACCGGGCCCTCGGCGTCCTGCCCTTCGGGCCCCGAAGCGCGCGCGAGTAGAGCATGGGGCCGAAGGGCAAAACGTGGCGAAAGTCACACCCCGGCGGCGCAGGAAGCCCTCGCCCCGCGCTCGGGACCTTTCTCGGGGCCGAGGACGATGCAGGCCGCCCTGTGACCAAGCCCACACGCCCGGCCCGGAGGCGGTGGCAGGATCCGCCCCATCGCGGCGCGCCGGATCGGCCGGCGGCGGCCGCCTTTGTACGAGGGGAAGTGGCCGTGCAGGAGCTGACCGTCGACAGCGGCTGGCTGATCCACGTCGCCGCGCTGCTGCAGGTGCTGGGCCTGCTGCTGCGGCGCCAGCTGCTGCTGCGACTCTTCCTCCTCGCCGGCAGCCTCGCTTACGTCGCCTACTTCTACGCCCACGCGGTCGAACCGATGTGGGCCCCGGTCTTCTGGAGCGCGGTGCTCGGCACGGCCAACGCGATCGGCATCGCGCGCCTGGTCCTGGAGCGCCTGCACTTCCGCCAGAGCGAGGAGGAGCGCCGTTTCCTCGAGACCCTGCGGGTCCTGAGCCCGGGCGAGCTGCGCCGGCTGATGCGCCTCGCCCAGTGGCGCGAGGCCGGGGCGACGACGACCCTGACCCGGGAGGGCCGGCCGGTCCGCGAGCTCTACTACGTGCTCGACGGCGGGATCGTGATCGACAAGGCCGGCAAGTCCTTCCCGGTCCGCCCCGGCGTCTTCATCGGCGAGGTCGCCTTCCTCCTGGACACGCCGGCCTCCGCCACGGTGACCCTGGCCCCGGGCGCCCGCTACATCGCCTGGCCGGCCGGCCCCCTGCGCCGCCTGATCGGCCGCACCCCCTCCCTGGGCCTGACCATGGAACGCCTCTTCAACCAGGAGCTGGCCCGCAAGGTCGCCCGATCCTGGGGCGCTTGAGGCGCGTCGCGGCGAGGGCTGGAAATCCCGTCCGCTCGCTTGCCGCCGCCGCTACACTGCCGCCATGCGCCAGCCCCTGACGCCTCACCCGGAGACGCCCTGCGGCGCGGTGATCCAGATCGCCGTCGAGGCCGCGCGGACGGGCCCCGGCGCCCTGCGGCTGCGCTACCGGGTGACCGGCGAGATCGGCGGCCTCAGCCTGCCGCCCGTGTCCGCGCCCGCACGCGCCGAAGGTCTCTGGCAGCACAGCTGCTTCGAGGTCTTCCTGCGGACCGGGCCGGGCGGCGCCTACCACGAATTTAACTTCGCGCCCTCGACGCGCTGGGCGGCCTACAGCTTCGAGGGCTACCGGGAGGGCATGCGGGTTGCCCACGAAGTGGAGGCGCCGCGGCTCGCGGTCGAGACCCGGGACGGGGCCTTCGAGCTGCGGGCCAATCTGGCGCTGGACCGTCTGCCCGACCTGTCGGCCGACGCGCCCTGGCGGCTCGGCCTCTCGGCGGTGATCGAGGAGGCAAGCGGCCGCCTCTCCTACTGGGCCCTGGCGCATCCGCCGGGGCGGCCGGACTTTCATCATTCCCATTGCTTTGCCCTGGAACTTCCCGCAGCTTTGCGGCCATGAACTTCGGCATCGACCGGCTCATCGCCGACCCCGCCCTGCGCGCCCCGCTCCAGGGCAAGCGCGTCGCCCTCCTCGCCCACCCGGCCTCGCTCACCGCGGACCTCACCCACGCCCTCGATGCGCTCGCCGCCTGCGGCGATCTCCGGCTCAGCGCCGCCTTCGGCCCGCAGCATGGCCTGCGCGGCGACAAGCAGGACAACATGATCGAGACGGCGGACTACGACGATCCGGTGCACGGCATCCCGGTCTTCAGCCTCTACGGCGAGGTTCGCCGGCCGACGGACGCGATGATGGAAAGCTTCGACGTCCTGATGGTCGACCTCCAGGACCTGGGCTGCCGGATCTACACCTACGTCACGACTCTGCGCTACGTCCTTGAGGCGGCCGCCGACCGCGGCAAGGCGGTCCGGGTGCTCGACCGGCCCAATCCCGCCGGCCGGCCGGTCGAGGGCCTGCGCCTGCGCCCCGGCTGGGAGAGCTTCGTCGGCGCCGGCCCCCTGCCGATCCGCCACGGCCTCACCCTGGGCGAGCTCGGCCAGTGGTTCGTCGCCAGCCTCGGCCTCGACGTGGACTACGGGGTCATCGAGATGCAGGGCTGGCAGCCCGAGGCCGGGCCGGGCTTCGGCTGGCCACTGGGCGCGCGGGTCTGGGTCAACCCCAGCCCCAACGCGCCCAACCTCTGGATGGCGCGGGCCTTCCCGGGCACGGTGATGCTCGAAGGCACGACCCTCTCCGAGGGCCGCGGCACGACCCGGCCGCTCGAGCTCTTCGGCGCCCCCGACCTCGACGCGCGCCGGCTCCTCGCTGAGATGCAGGCCCTGGCGCCCGAATGGCTGGCCGGCTGCCGCCTGCGCGACTGCTGGTTCGAGCCGACCTTCCACAAGCACCAGGGCAAGCTCTGCCACGGCCTGCAGATCCACGCCGAGGCCCCCGGCTACGACCACGGGGCCTTCCGCCCTTGGCGCCTCCAGGCCCTGGCCTTCAAGGCGCTCCGCCGGCTCCATCCGGACTACGAGATCTGGCGCGACTTCCCCTACGAGTACGAGGAGGGCAAGCTGCCGATCGACGTCATCTGCGGCGGGCCGCAGCTGCGCGACTGGGTCGACGACCCGGCCGCGACGCCCCGGGACCTCGACGCGCTGGCCAACCCGGACGAGCAGGCCTGGCTGAGCGAACGCCGGGCCCATCTCCTCTATTGAGTGCGACCGAAGGCGCGGACCCTGGCAAGGCACAACACAAGCCCGAAAGCGAAGTTCCAATGAGAACCTGGATCGCGATCCTGCTCCTGGTCGGCCTCCTGGCTCCCGGCCCGCTCCTCGCCCCCGCACCGGCCAGCGGCCAAGCGGTGGGCGACATCGTTGCGGGCGAGCGCCTGGCGCGCGAGGTCTGCGCCGCCTGTCACGCGGTCGAGAAGGGCGACACCCTGGTCTCCTTCGAGGGCGCGCCGCCCTTCCAGCGGGTCGCCAACGACCCTTCGGCGAGCGAGGTCGGCCTGCGCGTCTTCCTGAGGACGCCGCACGAGAAGATGCCCGACCTCATCCTGACCCCGCAGCAGACCGACGACATCGTCACCTACATTCTGAGCCTCAGGGACCGGGTGGACTGAACCCGGACACCTAAGAGCGACTGGTGTCGACAACGGACTAACGCTGCCGAACCTCGACGCCCTTGCCACCCCGGACGAGCCGTCTCGGCTGGAACCGCTTGGTCCCACACGTCGGAAGCCGGGTTTTCCGGCAGAAATCGCTCAGGCCACTCTCCGCAATATGACATATATTTTATATGCTAAAAGTGGTATAGTTATGCCGTTGTCTCGACTTGACCCAATGGAGAGGCGGTCATGTCAGCAGACGCCCCAGCTCCAAAGTCCCGCATTGCCGCAACGTAGTCACCCGTTTCCACTGCGGGCGCGGTCTTGGCCGACGACGACGATGACAATGACGTTCGGGAGGCCTGGAAATGCTGTTCACACAATGCACGAACACCAACAGGATGATCGCTGGCGGCCTGGTGATCACCGCCCTTTGCTTTCTCTACGGAGGACGATCTGAGGCTGAGCCGCTCCTGCCTTGCTCGTCTCCGGATGCCGCAGAGATTATGGTGCAGGAGGGTTTCGACTGCGAGGTCTTCGTCGCGGGCCTCTTCCAGCCGACCGCCCTCGCCGTCGAAGCGAATGGGAACGTCTTGGTCACCGAAACCGGTTTCACCACAGGTCAGAACCCGGTCAAGAGATTTTCCCCTGCCGGCGAGCTGCTGGCCACCAGCGATCCCTTTGCGGATCCGGACGGCGTCACCGTCGACACGACGGGGCGGATCCTGGTCACGGACAGCCCGCAGATCACCATCGTCAACTCCCTCGACGGCGGGATCGACGAGGTCTGCCAGCCCGTGCCCGGCAATCTGCAGGACGTCGACGTGGACAGCCAGGGCCGGATCGTCGTCATGGACTTCAACGGCAACATCTACGATGTCGTCTGCGGCGAGAGCACGACGCTCTGCGTTACCCTGGGCTCGATCGGCGTGGGCGTCGCCTTCGACGAAAGCGATCGGCTCTTCGCCACCCGTTTCGCCGCGGGAGCCGGGCTCTTTCGGATCGACCAGTGCACGCCGGCCGACACGGTCAAGGTCGCGAACTTGTCGGGGGCAAGGCGCATCGCCTTTGGCCCCGGCGGGCGTTTTGGAGAGGAGATCTACGTCACCGACGAGAATGTCACCAATGCCGGCCGGCTCGTGACCATCGACGAGGTCAGCGGCACCGAAACCGAGTTCGCCACCGGGTTCATGATACCTAACGGTCTCGCCTTCGACGGGCAGAATAGCTTGTACGTGACCGACCTGCGACGCGGCCGCGTGATCAAGATCTTCGCCGAAGAGCTTCCGGTCGCGGATTTCCGCTGCAACGAGGCCGAGGGCGCCGACATCGACATCGTCGTCTCGCTCGAGGATCAGTTCGAAGCGATGGAAGCGCTGGTCGACGAGCCGACGCGCTTCTGCAGTCCGGTCGATAAGGACGGCGGGGGAATCCCCGACCCCAGCGCGCACCTGGCCTGCTACGAGATCGAGGTCAGTGGCAACGATGACGATGACGATGACGACGATAGCGCTTCGGTTCTGCGCGAGGTCACGATCGAAAATCAGTTCGGGGAGCAAGTGCTGACCACGGGCAGGTCGAAATCACTCTGCGTTCCCTCCAGGAAGAATGAGGAGCCCTCGGACTTGGTCCTCGACCATTTCAAGTGCTACGAGGCCAAGGGGGACGGCTTGAACGCAACGGTCGACCTCTCCGATGGGTCCTCGACCGCGCGCGGGGTGATCGTGAAGCGCCCGAAGCGTTTCTGTAATCCGGTCGATAAGAACGGTGAGGGAATCCTGGATTCCTCGTCCCACTTGACCTGCTATCGGATTCGTGTGCCCGGCCCTGAGTACGACGACGAGCTCGCTGTGCTCGCCTCCAACCAGTTCGGCGAGCAGGTTCTGGAGGTCGGCGATCCCAAGCTGCTCTGCATTCCCTCGGAGAAGCTGGGTTTCGAGGTGATCGAGAGCCCGAACGACGACGACGATGACGACTGACACAGCGCCAACGAACCCGGAGCCGGAGGGTGCTTGACGAATTCGAAAGCTCTTCCGGTTCCGGCACCCCGCGAGGATTGGCTGATTCCTTTCGGTGCCTCCGATGACCGGATAGAGCCCGTTGCAAAGAACCACTCGCGTCGCCATGCTTGGCCGCGTCGGAGGCGCAGGCTTGGCTGAACGAGCGCCGGGCGCATCTGCTGTATTGAAAGACGCTGGCCGTGTGATGGAAGACGACAACGAGACCTGGATCCTCGACGCGGGCGACGAGGTCATCCAAAAGCGCGCGGCGCAGGGGCCGGCCGCGCTGCAGCCCCTCGAGCGGCTGATCTATTGCCTCTGGGTCGCCGACTACGGCATGCGGAACGCCGGCGACCTCTCGGCTGCCGGCGATCTCTACCCGGACTTCCAGGCCGAGGCGGCGGAGCTGGCAGGTGACCTGAAGCTGCCGACCACCCATGCCGCCTTCGCCCTGCCTCCGGCCGAATTGGAGCAGCGCTACCTCCAGCTTTTCGATGCCATCTGCGAGGAAATTCGCGCGAAGCAGGCCTGAGTTAACGGATTCGCTCCGAGGCAGGCATTATCGTCGAGAACGACGCAGGCGGGCAAAGCCGCCCCTGGCGGCAGCGCCTCGCCGGTTCCCCATTGCGCCAGGTGACCCATGCCGAAATTCCTGTTCAAGGCCAACGACGACGTGATTTCCCACTGCCAATGCCAGGACGCGCCGGCCATGTCGACCGGGCAGTTGGACTGCCCCTGGTGTGGCTGCGGCTGGCTGATCTCCTGCGCGAAGTGCGCGAAGGCCTTCACCTACGGAATCGTGCGGGAGACGGACGTACCGATCATCGAGCTAGGGCGCAGGGAGGTGCGGCGCCGTGGGCTCGACTCGGTCTCGGAGCAGGAACTCGAAGACTGGGCCGACGCCATGGCGCGCGAGTTCGCGCGTTTCGACATCGGCCAGATCGTGGTCTACCTCGACGGTCACTATTGGCCGCTGGACGCCGAGAAGGTCACCTTCGACGGCTACTTCGCCAGTCACGACCTCGAGGTCCTGCCCCATGCAGAGGCGCTGAAACGGCCCGAGGCCCTGTCCGAGCTGCTCTCCGACCAGGCCTACTGGTTGGAACGGGAGCTGCCCGACCGCGACTGACGGCGAAGGTCTGCACTTCAGGGGCCCGACGCGCGCCAGACGCGGTCGTGCGGAGACGCCTTGCCCCCGGCGGGCGCAGTCAGGACGCAACCTCCGCGGACTTCCCTGCGGCCCCAGGGTGAGGTCCGGCATTCGGGCTTGATGGATCGCTCAGGGCCCCGCCCAGATGGTCATGGCGTCGTACTTCGCCTGGCGGCGCTGCGCGCCCGGCAGCGTCCGGTCGTGGTCGAAGGGCGCGGACTCCCAGGAGCCGTACATGGGGTTGGCGATCACGAACCACAGGCTGCCCCACATGTCCCTGTGCTCGGTCAAGAGCGCCTGCCGCGCCGCCGGGGAGCCCTTGTAGCCGTCAACGAAGTCGCCGAAGTTGTCGCCGATCATCATGACGACACGGTAGGTCTCGGCGATGTGGGCGCGCCGCGGACTCTTCTCGAACGACTTCCAGGCCTCGCTTTCGCCCCGCGTCAGCACGGTATCCTCGGTCTCGTCGACCGGGTAGCCCAAGGCCTTGAGGTTGTTGCGGGTCGCCTGCTCCTGAGGCGCCCTGCGGTTGGTCACGTAGAAGACCTTCACGCCCTTGCTCACCGCACGCTCGATGAACTCGAGCGAACCCGGAATCGGGCGCGATGTCTCGGAGCGGACGAAGGAAACCCAGGTCTTCAAGGCCGCGCTCTCGCCCGTCTTCGCGAGCCAGGCCTGATAGGCCGAATTGTCGAGCACCGTCTCATCGACGTCCAGGATGACCGCCGGCGGCTTGTCCCCGAAGCCGCTGCCCTGCTCGGCGGGGGCCGCGGTCAGGGATGTATCGGCCAGGGCCTCGTCCAGCATGATCCCGGCGAGCCTGTAAATCGCCAGGCTGTTGGCCTTGAACTCGACCGACGACTGCGTCCAGAGGGTCGCGTTGAGGAGATCATTGTGCGCCTTCGGCTCGAAAGCCGCCGCGCCTTCCGGCAGAGCGACCTGGACCGCGGCCGCCGCAACCAGCGTGAGGCCGATCGTCTTGATGGCTCGTCGCATGGGCCTGTCCTCCCCCATCGGGTCGTCGGGCCCTCGCGCAGCGCCGGATCTGACGGCCCAAGCCAGAACATAGTGCGCGCGCCGCGCGCATGACAGGCGTTTGCGTCGCGCCCCGCAGGACCTCCTGGTCACGCGGGCTGCCCGGAGAGCGGGTGTCGGAGGGCCCTTGATCGGCGAAGTGCGCCGTTCCGCGAGAGATCGCGATCATCACGCTCGAGGAGAACTTGGTTCTCTAGGCTGCCGTCTCGGCGTGACTATTCCTGGCGGCAACGAAGGACGGGACGCGAACCCAGGACAGGACTGCCGTCTACGAGAGCCAGCAAACGGGCTCCGGCCCGGGCAGGGCAACCGGGGATTTCTCACGCGACCTAATGGTGAATGAGCCACCGCGGGGTTTGGCCTCTGTAGGCCTCGTACTCGGCGCCGAAGCGCTTCAACAGCAAGCGTTCCTCCACGCCTACCTGCGCCGTCACGGCCCAGGTTCCGGCGACCAGACAGGCCAGCGTGAAAAGCGATGGCAAGGCCAAGAAAAGGCCGAGCTGAGCCGCGACCACACCCAGCATCATCGGGTTGCGCGAGACGGCGAAAGGACCCTTGGTGATCAGTCGAGTTTGGTCCTCGGCGCGCGTGCCGGATCGCCAATCCTGCCCCATGTACCAGTGAATGGCGATGACCGCCGAGAACCCGGAGATCAAGAGGACCTGGCCGAGGATGAGGACGAGGGGATGCCACAAGGCATCGAAGGTGACCAGGTATCGGTCGAGCCCGGGCCACACGAGGCGGAGAACGCAAACCCCGAGAATCAAAACGCGAAACACCCGAAAGGCAAAGTGGGTTGCCCAGTGCCGGGACCCGGGATGACCGGCGAACACCGGAGAGGTCCGGGTGCGACGAATGATCGCAAGGATGCGAAGCGTATAAAACGCGGCGACGCCGACGAAGAACAGCGCCAAAAACCAGCGCGTAAAGTCAATTACCGTCACCTTCTGCCCCCGTCGTCGCGCGAGCTCAGATGTGGTCACGCGGCGCGTCCAAGCGTGCCGCTCCCGAAGCTTCAAACATTTGTCGAGCCTACGTCAATGGAACGACGGTTTCGTGTCATCCTCGAACCAAGGCCAGCCCGACCTCGGAGGTCCGCTCCTGGGGTCGGGCGGACCCGATCCGCGGACACCCCGCCATCCCAAGGTACGCGCCGCGATAGCCGATCCCTGGGGCGTCCTGCGAGACCGTGGATCGCCCGGACCGGAGGTCGGAGGCGTAGATACCCCACCGACACTGCGCTATCGTTCTTCGAGGGCGATCGAAGACTGAAGGCCTTCTGGTCGGAATGCTGATCGCTGACGTGCCTGCCGATGGCCGCCTCAGGAGGAGGATCGGACACGCAGGCCGATCGCGCAGGAGGCGCGCAGCGAGCAGTCGATCGCCCCCAAGAGGGACGTGTGCCCCAGGCGCATCGTCGAGGTCATGGGCGAAGGCGCGGTGATGCGACTTGCCATGGAGGCATTGCTGCCCGGTTTCCGAGGGGGGAAAGATGGTGGTGACAAGCGACACTCAGTCCATTCGTGACATCGTCAAGGCCAACAACGACCGTTGGAACGCCGCATTCAACAGTGGCGACGCGGTCGCGGTGGCGACTCTGTATACCACCGAGGCAACGGTCTTGCCGCATACGCACGACGTAGTGACCGGCGCGGAGAGCATTCAAGGGTTTTGGAAATCCGTAATCGACGCCGGTTTCAAGGACCACAGGATCGAGATCCTGGACGTCCACGTCAAAGGCGACCTGACCTACGAGATCGCCAAGTGGGCGGCGACGGGGCCCGGCGAAGACGGCGAGCCGCAGAGCTTCGGGGGAAGCCTGGTGAACGTCTATGAACGCCAGGGCGACGACGGCTGGAAATGCTGCCTGCATATCTGGAACTAGGCGCTCCGCTCCAGAGCGGGATTCAGACATGAAGCTGGATTGGCTTCATGTCATCCCGCTCTAGTGATCGGCTGATTGCCGTGCCAGCGTCAAAGCGTCTTTCGCTCTTCGAAGGTCGGCTGTGCCGTGGCCTTCGGTAAACTCCGAATAGACGGACTCCAGGAGATCGAGGAAGGAGTCGGGGCGGCCCTGTTCGGACCGTAGCGGGCCGAGGCTCATCACGGTGCGAAGCTCCCACAGGCGCGCACCCTGCGCGCGCGCCACCAGAAGTGCCCGTTCGAAGCATGCCTCGGCGCGTCGCTCGTCGCGCAAGTCTGGCGTCAGCAGCGTCTCCCCGATTGTCCGATGCACTTCGGCCTCGAACCAGCGCTCCTTGCTTCCCTCGATCCGCTTCTCGGCCTCGTCCAGAACCGAAAGCGCCTTGGCCGGCTCGCCGTAGCGTATGTGCAGGTCGGCAAGCAAGGCGAGAAAATAGGGCATCATGAAGTTGGCACCGGTCTTCTGCCACTCGCCGATGCCGTCCTGCATGGTCTTCATGCCTGCCTGCAGGTCGCCTTCGTTGGCCACCACCCAACCTTGCAGGATGTTGCCTCCCGCCAGCCAGAACCGAAATCCCTCTTCTTCGGCGAGCTTTGCCAGCTCGTCGGCCATGGTGCGCACGCGCCGGGTGTCGCCGCATTGCTGGCGAAGGGTCGCTCCGAAGAACAACGGCAAAGCGAGGCTGTTGCGGTGTCCGATTCGTCTCGCCTCCGCAACGGCCTCTTCGTTCCGCTCGATCGCCTGATCCAGCAAGCCCAGCGGAAGCAGGGTGCGCGCCAGGTAGTCCAGGCAAACCACCTGGGGATCGAAGGCATAGACGAAGGCGGGTGTACGATGCTTCTTTGGATCGTAGAGAGACAGGGCTTCCTCGAGATGCCCGCGCGCCGCAGTGAAATCGCCCGCGGGATAAGAGCTGACCCCGGCAGCCCGCTGCGCGAAGAAAAGCGGCCCGGGTTCGTTGATCGCTTCGGACAGCTTCAGCAGTTGACCGGACGCTGCTTGGGCAGCGTCTAGGTCTGCCGAGTAGAGATGGAAAAGGCAAAGCCCGTATAGGACCGGGAAAAGTCGCTCACGATCGTTCAGTTTCTGGCAGAGCTCGCGGGCGCGCACATAGGCTTGTTCGGTTTCCGGGGCGGCGAATCCGTGGGCTGCAACCAAGGCGCTGCCGATTGCCAACTGAAGTTCAAGCTCCCGACGATGGCGGTCCGCGTCACTCTCAGGCAGAGTCTTTACGTTCTGCAAACCGGCGTTCAGGTGGGCGATCGCCTCCTTTGTGGCGGAGCGGTCCATCGCGAGCTGCGCGGCGAGTTTCCAGTACTCGATTGCCTTTTCTGTCGTCCCCGCCTCCGTGCAATGGCGTGCCAGCAGCTCCGGTTGTCGTTGGACGATCTCCGGGAACTGCTTCTCGATCGCGTCGACGACCTGAAGGTGGAGAACCTGCCGGCGCCGCCGCAGCAAGGACTCGTAGGCCGCATCCTGCACGAGTGCGTGCTTGAAGCTGTAGGTGGCGTTTGGCAGTGCGCCTCGCCGGACCATGAGCTCGGATGCAACGAGCTGATCCAGGGCAGACTGCAGTTCCGCCGCCGGTCGGTTCGCAACCGCGGCCAGGAGCTCGTAGGAGAAGTCCCTGCCGATGACCGCACCGATCTGCGCCACCTCCTTGACGGGCGCCATGCGATCCAGTCGGGCCATGAGCGAGTCCTGCAAGGTCGCCGGAATCGCGAGCGGCGGCAGGGGACCGCAGAGCGCGTACTTCTTGCCCACCGAGCGCAGCAGACCCGACTCGAGGACCAACTTGGTCAGTTCCTCGACAAAGAGCGGGACTCCATCCGTACGGGCGAGGATGTGTTCCAGGACCGGGCCGGGCAGGCCGCAGCCTTCGGTCATGCGGTCGACGATATCTGCCACGTCGTCGCGACCGAGCCGCTTGAGCGTGAGCAAGGTCGCGTGCGGGCATCCCAGCCAGCGTGGCGCGGAATCGGGACGAGAGGTAAAGACGAGAAGAACCGGAAGGCCTTGGGCACGATCGACCACCTGGTCGAACAACTCCAAGGACGACGGATCCATCCAATGAAGATCTTCCACGATCTCGAGGATCGGCTGACGGGCGGTGAGACCGTCCAGCTGCTCCAGCAAGATCTCGAAAAGCCGGGTCTTCTGGCGCTGGGGCGACAGGTTGAGTGGCGGATAGCGGTCATCGAAAGGAACCGACAGGAGCGATGCGACAACCGGCACGGCCTCGTCGAGCGAGTCGGCCGCTTGCGCCAGCAGCGCTTCCAGCTTCTCGAGTCTCTGTTCGGCCGTGTCATCTCGTTCGAAGCCGGCGGCACGGCTCAGCTGGGTGATACACGGATAGAACGCGCTGTTGCTGTGAAACGGCGAGCAGAAATAGGAGAGCCGCAAATGAGGTTCGGCCGAGACCTGGTTGCGCAAGGCCTGGACAATTCGGGACTTACCGATCCCGGGCTCCCCCATCAGCTGGACCACTTGGCCCTCGCCCGACTTGGCGAGGCGCCATCGATCGAGCAGGAGAGCGATCTCCTGTTCTCTCCCGACGAGGGGCAGCAGGCCGCTGGAATGGAGCGCTTCGAAGCGGCTCTCGGCCGAGCTCTCCTGCAGGACTTGATAGGCCAGGACCGGCTCCGAGAACCCCTTGACCGCGCGCGCTTCGAGTGCACGCAGATCGAACAGGCGCCCCAAGAGACGGGCCGTGCCTTCCGCAATCACGACCTGATCCGGCAGTGCCAAGGCCTGCAGCCGAGCCGCCAGATTCGGGGTCTCGCCGACCACCGCTTCCTCTTGCGCCGCGCCCTCGCCAACGAGGTCGCCGACGACAACGACACCCGTTGCGATACCCACGCGCGCGGCGAGCCCCCCGCCTTGCTGCGTCGTCAGGGCGCCGACGGCCGCGGTCACGGCGAGACCGGCTCTGACGGCGCGTTCGGCGGCGTCTTCATGCGCCCTGGGCCAACCGAAGTAGGCCAGCACCCCGTCACCCATGAACTTCGCGATGTGTCCTTCGAAGCGCGTGATTTCTCCCGTGACCGTGTTCTGATACTGCCGGATGATGTCGCGCATTTCTTCCGGGTCGAGATCGTGGCTCAGCTCGGTCGAACCCACGAGGTCGACGAAAACGACGGTGAGCTGGCGTCGTTCGGCCTCTCCTTCGTTGCCCGAAGAACCGACCTGCGTCGGCCCGGGACCGTCGGATTGCCGATCTGCTGCCTGGGCGAGGGGTGGCGCCTCGCCCGCGTTGAGCGCCGCGATCGCGTCAAGCATGCGCCGGCGATGGCCGACCAAGGTGACGCCCAAGTCCTTAAGGTCGTCGCCCGTGAGAGTGAGCAGGACGTCGCCGTCGACCTCGTTCGCGTCGAACGCTGCCTGGTAGCGTTCGAGGCCGAGGCTTCGAAGCCATTCCCCCACATCCACCGCGTTCGCTCCCCCCGAGGATCGCCCCAAAGATGTGACGCACCATTGGAACGAGGATGCTCGCCAAAGTTACCTAACCGGCGCAGTTTGGAAGGCGCGCAATGCTAACACGGCGACCGATTTCTAGGGGCGCGAAACATCTTCTTCGGACCCAATCATCTGGACTACGCCTAGCGTCGTCCAAAGGCTACGCCTTCCGATCTACTCGCCTGGCCGCTCTTTCCGAACTGAATTCCGATTCCGAGGTTCCATCCCAAATGACCAAAAGCACGTTGCTCTAGCTCGTCACCGAGCGGTAGATCGCGGGCAGGGCGGTCACCAGCTTCGAGAGCCGCGGCACGACGGCGAAGCGGCCGCGGCCGAACATGTGGGGCAGGTATTCCGTCGCGTTGCGGTCGACGGTGACGGCGAAGACCGTCTGGCCCTTGCGGGCGGCCTCGCGCACCGCCTGGCGGGTGTCCTCGACGCCGTAGCGCCCCTCGTAGTGGTCCAGGTCGTTGGGCTTGCCGTCGGTCAGGAGCAGCAGCAGCCGGTAGCGGTTCGGGCGCGCCTCCAAGAGGCTCGAGACGTGGCGCAGCGCCGCCCCGATGCGCGTGTAGTAACCGGGCTTGAGCGCGCCGATGCGCTGCTCGACCTGCGGCCCCATGGACTCCTCGAAGGCCTTGACGGTCGTGACCAGGACCATGGAACGCTTGCGCGAGGTGAAGCCGTAGATGGCGTTGGCATCGCCGGAGGCCTGCAGCCCGTAGCCCAGGCTGGTCAGCGCCTCCTTCTCGACATCCAGGACCCGCCGGTTGTCGACCCAGCTGTCGGTCGAGAGCGACAGGTCGATCAGCACCGCGACCGCGAGATCCCTGGCCGCGTCCCGGGCCTGGAGGTAGACCCGGTTCGAGCCCCGGCCGCTGGCCATGAGGTCGCAGCGCGCGCGGATCACCGCGTCCATGTCGAGCTCGGCGCCGTCGAGCTGCCGGTTGCAGACCTCGCGCTTGGGCCGCAGGGCCTCGAAGTAGCGCCGGACCCGGCGGATCTGCCGCCGGCTCTCCTCGCTCGGCTGCCAGGGCGCCGGGTCCGGCCGGCTGGCATCGACGAAGACGCGGCAATGGTCCGGATGGTAGGCGCCGCGCCGGAAGTCCCATTCCGGATAGAGGAGGCCCTCCTCGATCGGGCCGGCGTCGGGGTCCAGGGGGCTCAGGTCGAGGTCGAAGCGCAGCCGCGTCGCGGCGCGCTTGTGGTGCCGCGTCAGCGTGACCTCGTCGGCGTCGTCCAGGGCCTTCTTCGCCGCCGCGCTGTCGTCGTCCTCGACCTTGCGGCTGAGGTTCAACATCTCCGCCCAGGACAGGATCGTCTCGAAGCGGTTGAGAATCAGGGGATCGCCGCGCTCGCTCCGCTCCTGGCGCTTCCGCCTGGCTTTGCGGAGCTGGCCGCGGCCGAGCTCCTCGACGGCGCCGGCCGTCCCGTCCTCCGAGGCCTCCGAGTTGGCCCCGTCGAGCGTCTCGGCCGCGACCTCGCCCCAGAGCGGCAGCGGCAGGAAGCGGCGGTAGCCGGCGGGCGCGCGCAGCCCGGCCAGGGAGTCCTCGGAGTCGCGCAGCACCTCCACCGACGACGCGGCGGCGGCCTGCGCGGCCGGATCGCCGAGCAGGGCCAGGACCAGGTCCTCGACCCGGCGCTCGGTCTCGGGCAGCCGCCGGCGCGGGCGCTCCTTCAGCAGGGCCCGGCAGAGCCGCTCATGCGACGGCCGCAGTCCCGGATAGGACGACAGCAGCGCTTCCGTGGTTTGCAGGGCGCGGCGCAGGAAGGCCAGGTCCGCCTGCAGCGGATCCGCCGGCCTGCGCGGCTCCGGCGGCGGCGAGGCGGCCAGGAAGGCGGCGTTCCAGAGATAGAGCGCGCGGTTCAGCTCGCGATCGGGAAAGGCGGCGATGGCGCGCGGCAGCAGCAGCTTGTCGCCGCGCAGGCAGGCCCGCTCGAGGCTCTCCTCGGTCCGCCCGAGGCGCTGCCGCAGGGTCAGGCGATGCCCGGAGCGCTGCGGCGCCTGGGACGACACCTGGATGCCCGGGTCGCCGCCCAGCCCTCGGAAGACCACGCCGAGCATCCCGGCAAGGTCTTCGAAGGCCACCGCCGCCTCGGGATAGCTCGGATAGCTGGACTTCTCGCCGACGCGGCGGTGCCACCAGCGCCCGACCCCTTCCTCGGCCTCCAGGAACCCCGCCATGGACGCGCCGCCCTAGAGCGGGATGACATGAAGCCAATCCGGCTTCATGTCATCCCGCTCTCTTTCAAAAGTTTAGAGCACGATTCAGACATGAGGTCGTTTCGACCTCATGCCATCGTGCTCTAGCCCAGGACCGCGCGCACCACCTCGGCCAGGCCTTGCTTGACGTCGGCGTCGTCGGTCAGGGGCTCGATCATGGCGGCCTGGATCGCGGTCATGGGCTTGGTGCCGGCGCGGATCAGGGTCGCGCAGTGCACCACCAGGCGCGTAGACACGCCCTCGTCCAGGTCCCGGCCCTTGAGCTCGCGCAGGCGCTGCGCCAGCAGGACCAGGGGGCGGCAGCGCTCCGCCGGCAGCCCGCTCTCGGTGCTCACGATCTCGATCTCCTGCTCCTGCGGCGGGAAATCGAAGTCGATGGCGATGAAGCGCTGGCGCGTGCTGGTCTTCAGGGACTTCAGGATGTTCTGGTAGCCGGGGTTGTAGGACAGCACGAGCATGAATTCGGCGGGCGCCTCCAGCAGCTCGCCGGTCCGCTCGAGGGGCAGGATCCGCCGGTCGTCGCTCAGCGGGTGGAGCACGACGGTGACGTCCTTGCGCGCCTCGACGATCTCGTCGAGGTAGCAGATGCCGCCGAGGCGCACGGCGCGGGTCAGCGGCCCGTCGGTCCACACGGTCTCGCCGCCGTGCAGGAGGTAGCGGCCGGTCAGGTCGGCCGCCGCTAGGTCGTCGTGGCAGGCCACGGTGAAGAGCTCGCGCCCCAGGCGCGCCGCCATGTGCGCGACCAGGCGGCTCTTGCCGCAGCCGGTCGGCCCCTTGAGGAGCAGCGGCACGCAGTTCCGATAGGCGGTCTCGAAGATCTCGCACTCGTCGCCGATCGGCAGGTAGTAGGGCAGCGAACCCGGCTGCGGCGCGCCGGCGACCGGCGCGGCGGGCTGCGCCATGCCCGGCTACTCGGCTGGCTGCGGCGCGGCGGCCGCGGGCTCCGTCTCGCCGCGCGGCACGAAGACGGCCCAGATGAACAGCAGGGCGCCGATCACCACGACGATCCCGGCACCGAGGCGCATCAGGAAGAAGATCCCCAGCTCGTCCTGAACGTCCATGTAGTACTCGCCGCGCACCCGCTGCAGATGGGTCTGCACCACCCCGGCGAAGGTCAGGGTGAAGGTCATGAAGGCCATGCCGCCGTTCATCAGCCAGAAGCTCCACATGTTGAGCACCTGGTTGAAGGGCTGCCGCCCGCGCAGATAGGGCATGGCGTAGGTGATGATCGCGAGGTTGAGGGAGACGTAGGCGCCGAAGAAGGCCAGGTGGCCGTGGGCCGCGGTGATCTGGGTCCCGTGGGTGTAGTAGTTCACCGTCGAGAGCGTGTGCATGAAGCCCCAGACGCCGGCGCCGAAGAAGGCCACGACCGAGGTGCCGAGGCTCCACAGCAGGGCCGCCTTGTTGGGATGGGTTCGGCCGCCCTTCCAGACCATCATGAAGGTGAAGACCACCATGGCGAAGAGCGGCGCGACCTCCAGGGTCGAGAAGACGTTGCCGATCCACTGCCAGTACCCCGGCGTGCCGATCCAGTAGTAGTGGTGCCCGGTGCCGAGCAGGCCCGAGAAGAGCGCCAGGGCGACGATCACGTAGAGCCACTTCTCGACCACCTCGCGGTCGACCCCGGTCAGCTTGATCATGAGGAAGGCCAGGATCGCGGCCATGATCAGCTCCCAGACCGCCTCGACCCAGAGGTGGACGACGTACCACCAGTACATCTTGTCCAGGGCCAGGTTGGAGGGGTTGTAGAAGGCGAAGAGGAAGAAGACCGCGAGGCCCCAGAGGCCGAGCAGCAGGACGTTGGTGACGACGGTCTTGCGGCCCTTCAGCACGGTGAGCGTGATGTTGTAGAGGAAGATCAGGACCCCGATCACGATCACGACCTTGACCCACAGCGGGTGCTCGAGGAACTCGCGCCCTTCGTGGATGCGGAAGAGGTAGCCGACCACGGTCGCCAAGGCGGCGAAGAAGAGGATGGCGAACTGGATGTAGGCGAGCTTGGTGCTGTAGAGCTCGGTCTCGCTCTCTTCGGGAATCAGGTAGTAGGCCGCACCGAAGAAGCCGAGCAGCAGCCAGACGATCAGCGCGCTGGTGTGGATCATCCGCAGGATGTTGAAGGGAAGGAGCTCGGCGAGGAAGTTCGGGTTGACGTAGACGTAGCCGGCGAGCAGGCCGAAGACGACCTGCGCGGCGAAGAGGATCATCGCGCCGGCGAAAAAGACGAGCGCGACCTTTTGCGACTGGTACTGCATCGGCCTCCCTCAGACCTGGCGGGCGGTCAGCCCGATTCCTCCGGCGGCCAGCCCTGGGTATCGATCCGGCTGACCCATTCGAAAAAGTCGACCAGGTCGTCGAGCTCCTGGTCGTCGAGCCCGAAGTTGGGCATCTGGCGGCGGCCCTCGATCCCGGTCGGCTGCGACTCGATCCAGAGCTTCAGGGACTCCCGCGCGCCCTCCGGGTCGTCGGCGCCGCCGTAGCGCAGCCAGACGTTGCCCAGCTCCGGCGCGAAGTAGGCGCCTTCGCCGAGCAGCGTGTGACAGTTGATGCAGGAGTGCTTCTCCCAGACGTGCTTGCCGCGCGCGACGGCCTCGGTCAGGCCTTCCGAGTCGGTCGATTCGTTCACGATGTAGAGGTGACTGTGAGCCGTGAGGCCCAGGAAGATCAGAAGAAAGATGAGCGACCCGCCGTAGAAGATGTTTCGCGCCGCCGACTTGGTCAGCCGATCTTCCATATACGACTCCCATCAACTGTGCGAACCGGCGCGCCGTCGGCCCCCCGGTCCGATTCCCGCGCAACTATAGATCAAGTGTGCGGCCGAGAACACCTCGCTGTGCGCTTTTCGCGCGCCCGAGCCAGGACGGCGACGCCGGCAAGGCGCCGTGCTTGTAACGACACTTGATAAGTCGTCCGTATCTGGGAAACTTGTCAGACAAGCGATGCCCGGGCGGGACGGGGAAGGCGATCCACCCCCTCGTCCCCCCCGGCGCCATAAGAACGCAAACTCAGAAGTTCCGAGGGAGGTTATCCATGATCAGCTTCAGACAGGCCATCCCCTATCTGGCGGCGACCGCCTTGCTGGCGGGCGTCACCTCGGCGGCCCAGGCCGCGGAATGGCGTGGCTGGAACATCCACAAGCCGGACTATCCCAACACCGTGGCGATGGACAAGTTCGCCGAGCTTCTCGAGGAGAAGTCCGGCGGCAAGATCACGCTGAAGATGTTCCATTCCGGCACCCTGGGCACCCAGCCCGACGCCATCGAGCAGGTCCGCATCGGCGGCCTGGAGATCGGCAACTTCAACCTGGGTCCGATCGGCCCGGTGGCGCCGGAAGCGAACGTGGTCTCCCTGCCCTTCATCTTCAGGGACATGGAGCACATGCACCGCGCCCTTGACGGCGAAGCGGGCGACCAGATCAGCGCCGGCATGGCCAAGAAGGGACTGATCGCGCTGGCCTGGTACGATTCGGGCGCGCGCTCCTTCTACAACTCCAAGAAGCCGATCGAGACCCCGGCCGACGTCTCCGGCATGAAGGTCCGGGTCATGAACAACGACCTCTACTCCGGCATGATTTCCGCGCTCGGCGGCAACCCCTCGCCGATGGCCTTCTCCGAGGTCTACCAGTCGCTCAAGACCGGCGTCGTCGACGGCGCCGAGAACAACTGGCCGTCCTACGAGTCGACCGGGCACTTCGAGGTCGCCGGCTACTACTCCCTGTCCCAGCACCTGATCATCCCGGAGTGCGTCTGCATCAACGCCTCGGTCTACGACGGCCTGTCCGACGCCGACAAGGCGCTGGTGAAGGAGGCCGCGCGGGAGTCCGCGACCCTGCAGCGCGAGCTCTGGGCCAAGCGCGCCGAGTCCAGCCGCGAGAAGGTGATCCAGGCCGGGGTCAAGTTCAACGACATCCCGGACAAGGCCGCCTTCCAGGAGGCCATGCAGCCGGTCTACGACAAGTATCTGAGCGCGAACCCCGACCTGAAACCGCTGGTCGAGCTGATCCAGAACACGAAGTAGGTCCCTTCGGCAAAGGCCACCGGCTCTCGGCGAGCACCGGGAGAACCGGTGGCCGCGCCCGACTTGGCGCGCGGCTGCGGTATTGCTCGGAGCGGTGACGACTCATGCCCGACCGGACGCACCCGGATAGGAAATCCCGCTACGACCAGCTGCTGGACCTGATCAGCTCCGTCAGCATGCTGATCGGCGGCATCGCGTTGGTCGCCCTGACGGCGATGTTCGGCTGGCTGGTCTTCGGCCGTTACGTCCTGAACTCGACCCCGACCTGGGTCGAGCAGGCCGCGCTGCTCCTGGTGATGCTGATCGGCTTCCTGGGCGCCGCCGTCGGCATCCACAGGAACACCCATCTCAGCATCTCCTACTTCCGCGAGGTCAGCCCCCGGCCGCTGCGGCTCGCCTTCGTCGTGATCTCGCACCTCGCCCTGCTCGGCTTCGGCGCGGTGATGATGGTCAAGAGCTACGAGCTCGCCGTCTTCAAGTGGGGCACCGAGATCCCGCTGATCCACCTCCCGGAGGGGCTCCGGGCCATCCCGATCATGCTCTGCGGGGCCTTCACCTCGCTGTTCTCCATCGGCCATCTGATCCGGCTCTTCAAAGGGGCCGGAGACGACGGGTCGGACGGCTGAGGGCTAGACCATGGGCCTGGTCGTCCTGCTGGGGATCTTCGCGGCCTGCGTCGTGGTCGGCATACCGGTCGCCTTCGCCCTGGGCATCGCCGCGGTCTCGGCCTTCTTCTACGAGGGCCTGCCTCTGATCATCGCCTTTCAGCGGATCATCTCGGGCATCAACGTCTTCTCGCTGATGGCGATCCCCTTCTTCATCTTCGCCGGCGAGCTGATGTTCCACGGCGGCATCGCCATCCGCCTGGTCCGCTTGGCCTCGGCGGCGGTCGGCGCCCTGCGGGGCGGCCTCGGCATCGTCAACGTCTTCTCCTCGATGCTCTTCGGCGGGATCTCCGGCTCGGCCGTCGCCGACATCTCGGCGCTGGGCTCGATCCTGATCCCGGTGATGAAGGAGAAGGGCTACGACGACGACTACGCGGTCAACGTGACCGTGACCTCGTCGATCGCCGGGATCCTGATCCCGCCGAGCCACAACATGATCCTCTTCGCCGTGGCCGCCGGCGGCGGCGTGTCGATCTCCAGCCTGTTCCTCTCGGGCGTCGTGCCCGGCATGGTGATGTGCGTCTGCCTGGCGGCCGCCGCCTACCTGATCGCCGTGCGGCGGGGCTACCGCGCCGAGGCCTTCCCCGGCGTCCCGGTGCTCCTGGTGAGCTTCATCGCCGCGCTGCCGGGCCTCTTCACCGCGGTCATCATCGTCGGCGGCGTCCTCAGCGGCATCTTCACGGTCACCGAGTCCGGCGCCTTCGGGACGATCTACGCCTTTCTCGCGACCATCGTCGTCTACCGCGCGCTGACCTGGGAGAACTTCAAGATCGCGGTCGTCAACTCGGTGCGGACCACCTCGATGGTCATGATCCTGGTCGCCTGCGCCGCCGCCTTCGCCTACATGCTGACCTTCTACCAGGTGCCCTCGCGGATGACCGGCTTCATGTTCGGCATCTCCGAGAACCCGGTGGCGGTCCTGCTGATGATCAACCTGATGCTGCTGGTGCTCGGCATGATCATGGACATGGCGGCGCTGATCCTGATCTGCACGCCGATCTTCCTGCCGGTCGCGCAGTCGCTGGGCATGGACCCCCTGCAGTTCGCGATGATCATGATGATGAACCTGGGCCTGGGGCTCTGCACGCCGCCGGTCGGCGCCTGCCTCTTCGTCGGCTGCGCCGTCGGAAAGGTGCCGATCGAGCGCGCCGTCAAGACCATCTGGCCCTTCTATGCGGCGATCCTGGTGGCCCTGATGCTGACCACCTTCGTGCCGGCGATCTCGCTGGCCCTGCCGACCTGGTTTGCGGGCTAGCGGGATGGTCGATCTGAAGCTCAGGATCGAGAAACGCGAGCGGCTGGCCGACCAGCTCTACGGCCAGCTGCTGGAGAAGATCGTCTCCGCCGAGCTGAAGGAGGGCGACAAGCTGCCCTCCGAGAACCAGATATCGCGCGCCTTCAAGGTCTCGCGGCCGGTGATCCGCGAAGCCCTGCTGCGCCTGCAGGCCGACGGCCTGGTCTACACCCGCCAGGGCGCCGGGACCTTCGTCAAGGCCCGGCCGCCCGAGGGCCTGATTCACTTCGCCTCGCCGTCCGACGTCGCCGGGCTGCTGCGCTGCTTCGAGGCGCGGCTGCCCCTCGAAGGCGCGGCCGCAAGCCTGGCGGCGCAACGGGCGACGGCCGAGGACATCAAGAACATCGAGGCCAGCTTCGGGAAGCTGCAGGCCGCCCTGAAGGGTGACGACCTGGCGGACGAGGCCGACTTCGCCTTCCACATGGCGGTCGCCAAGGCCACCGGGAACGACGTCTTCGTCGGCATCCTGTCTTCGCTCAACGCGGCGATGATCGCCGGCATGCGGGTCGCCCTCAAGATCAGCAGGCGGGGCTCGCCGGAGCGCATCCGGAAGATCCTCGACGAGCACCGGGCGATCGCCGACGCAATCTCGACTGGAGACGCGGTCGGGGCCGACCTGGCGATGCGCTACCACATTCACTGCGCGCGCAAGCGCGTCACCGACCACCTGCGCGACCGGTGATCGGCGCGGGGAGTCGCGCGGTCCCTCCGGGCCGTGCCCAGCTGTCAGCAAACGAAGTGGAAAGCGAGGAATGACTCAGGATCTAGCAGGCAAGTCGGTCCTGGTGACCGGTGCAAGCACGGGAATCGGCGCGGCGGTGGCCAAGGGTTTTGCGGGCTGCGGCGCCAAGGTCGCGGTCCACTACGGCTCCAGCCGAGCTGAAGCCGAGGCGGTCCGGGCCGGGATCGCCGAGGCCGGCGGCACCGCCAAGGTCTTCCAGGCCGACGTGCGCTCGACCGAGGCGGTGCGGGGCCTGGTCGAGGCCGTGGCCGCGGACTTCGGCGGCCTGGACGTCCTGGTCTGCAACGCGGGCGGCCTGGTCGGCCGCGTGAACCTTCAGGAGCTGACCACCGAGTTCTACGACGAGGTCATGACCCTGAACGTGCGCTCGGTGATGGAGTGCTGTTCCGCCGCCATCCCGCACTTGATCGCGGCCAAGGGCAACGTCATCGTCACCGGCTCGCTGGCGGCGCGCATGGGCGGCGGCGCCGGCGCCAGCCTCTATGCCGGCGCCAAGGCGGCGGTCGAGAACATGGTGCGCAACTATGCGCGGGAGTTCGGCGAGCAGGGCGTGCGCTTCAACGCGGTCGCCCCGGGCACCATCTACACCCTGTTCCACCAGGTGCACACCCCGCCGGAGGTCTTGGAGGCGATCAAGTCGACGATCCCGATGAAGCGCCTGGGCACGCCTGAGGACTGCGTCGGCACCTACCTCTACCTCGCCTCGGACGCGATGTCGGGCTACGTCACCGGCCAGGTCGTCGAGGTCAACGGCGGCCAGCTGATGCCGTAACGCCCGTCCGAGATCGGGATCTTCGCCGAAGAGCTTCAGGCCGCGGCTCTCTGGGCCTCGGCCGTGTCCCGCATGTGCTTCGCCGTGCGCAGATAGATCGCCGCGGACCAGGCGGCGATCACCGTCACCTCGAGGGGCGTCGTCGGCATGGTCTCGAGGTCGCCGAAGGCGTAGGACCAATACAGGATCAAGGCCACCAGGATCGGGATGCCGAAGACCAGGAACCGCACCGCGACGACGAAGCCGATGCCGAAGTACTTCGCGGCGAAGTCCTGCCCTTCGCCGCCGCGGTTCGCGCGATAGGCGTAGACCGTGCCTGCGACCGCGATCAGGACGCTCAGCACGGACAGGAGGCCGTCCCAGAAGTTCGTCGCCTCGGGCGGGAAATGGGTGCCGAGCTCGAGGAGACCGCCTCGAACCCGACGAAGACGATGACCTAGGGAAAGACCCGCCCCTCGGACCCAAGCCGCCCGTTCCATCCGGACCTCGGCCGGTGGCACCGCTTTCGCCATACGCCGGGCTAGCCGGTGGATCCGCCAAGGATTTTCCGGAGTTTCCATCTCCGGCCGGAAGCCGACGAGCCGCAGGATCGAGCCTGTCGCCCGGGCTTGGCCGCCGGGGCGCGGCGGCGCCAGGAGGACTTCCCCGACCGCGCCTCAGAGGCTAGGCTTGCCGCGACGTCGTCCTGGGCGCCGGGCGCCGCGACCGGAAGGTTCAGCGCGGAGACGCGAGAGGATCCAGGGTCGGCGTCTTGAAACGACCGAGGTGGCGAATCCGATGACCCGCGCCAGCAGGCCCGAAAGCGATCGCCTGCCGCGTCGAAGGTTCGTTCTCTCCGCGAGTTGCCTGGCCGGCCTCGGGCTGGTCGGATGCCAGCTTCCCGGAAGCGGCGCAGCCCCGCGCCGGATCCGGCTGGCGCCCCTGGAGGACTTTCCGCCGGGCCCTCGGACCGCAGCCTGGACGCTGCAGGTCAACGAGCCGACCGCCACCTTGTCGCTGAACACGGCGCGGATCGCGATCGGCACGCGGGACGACATCAAGTACGTCTCCGGCGGCCAGTGGGCGAGCCGCGCGCCCGAGATGGTCATGGAGCTGCTGGTCAAGTCCTTCGGTAATTCCAACAGGATCTCGAAGGTGGTCGACCGGCGCGGTCGGATCCGCCCGGACTTCGTCCTGAACCTGCAGCTCATCCAGTTCCATATCGAGACGACGGCAGCGACTGCGCAGCGGGGCACCGTGCGCGTGCGCCTGGACACCAGCCTGATGAAGCCGCCCCGCCGGGACCCCCTGGCCACCGCCTCCTTCGATTCCGCCTACGAGATCGAGAACATCACCCTCGACAACATCGTAACCGGCTTCGATACGAGCCTGGGCGACGTCATGCAGGACGTCGTGGCCTGGACCTTGGAGACCGCCGCCGAGGCCTGACCGGCCACCGCGGTCAATCGAGGATCAGCAGCAGGCCCCGGTCCCTGAGGCTGACCTGAGCGGCGGCCACCGTCACATCCGACTCCGGGAGCGGACCCGACAGGGGAAGGAATTCCGGCCGGCCGCGCGCTGATGTCCGTTCTTGGCGGGATAGCGGGCGCCCTGCGGATCTCGGCAGGATGTCGTCGTCAAGCCACAAGCTGACATAATTCCGTTCCAGTCAAACGCGGCGTTTGCCATCGGGCAGGCTTGGCTCGACATCGGCAAGCTTGATGTGGATCAAAGTCTCATCCGCGAATTCGGCATTAATCGAAACTGAAAATCAACGATAAGCCTGCTTGCGACCGCACCAGTGTTTCTGCAACCACCGACCTTCAGCCAATGCGCTACCGCAGCCGAGGTGATTGCCGATCCTCTGGGCTTTATCCTCTTGGAACACCGAGAGCAGGAAGAGATTTGCGCCCGGCTGGAGAAGCTCGTGGACGACCTCACGAAGCCCGACGCCTCCGGAGAGGCAGCAGCCATAAAGGCGTACCTGTTGGAAGATCTTCCTGACCACGAAACAGACGAAGAGAGGGTTCTGCTTCCCCTGCTGCAATCGCGCTGCCGGGACGACGAAATCGGTTTGGTCCTGTCGCGGCTCCGACGAGAACATGACCAGGACAGAAGGCTTGTGGAAACGCTCGTCGACGACCTGGGGGCCATCTGCGCAGAGGTGCCACTGGGTCTGCCAAACGACTTCGCTATCAACGCTCTCATGCTCGTCGAGAGATGGAGACGTCACCTCTTCTGGGAAAACCGCAGCGTCTTGCCCCTTGCCCGTCGGTGGCTCAGCGAAGCCGACTTGAGTGCGCTAGGTCACGCAATAGCCGGACGTTGAAGGTTGAACGTCCGATTCGGATTTGTTTTGGGTGTCGAAAGCCGGCCCCGCAGGGGTCTCTTTCCTGCACCAGCTGTCGGGCTCTGCTCGAACTCGTTTCTTGAGCGACTTTGCAAATTGACGGCGCCAATCGCTGGCAACGAAGAGGATAGCCGCGAGCGAGGTTCTCCAGCTTCCAATGGCGACGTGGATTTTGCTGGACCGATGGATGAGGTGCCGAGGACGGCGGGTGATCCTGAGTCGGAGCGAAGCGAGTACACGGCATGCTGAGGGTGAAGGCCATAGAGGATGTGTTTCAAAGGCAATGATGATCTCGGGACCTCCTCCAGTTTCCTGAGGTCCGTTCTCGACTCCTTGACAGAACAGATCGCCGTTATCGACGAAGGCGGCAAGATAGAGTGGGTCAACGAAGCCTGGATCGCCTTCTCGAAGGAAAATGGCGGCGCACTGGAGAAGACCTGTCCGGGCGTCAATTACTTGCAAGTTTGTCGTCAGTCTGCCGAGAGTGGCGAGACGGAAGCTCAAGAAGCCTATGCTGGTATCCGGGACGTTATAGAGAAACGGCGGCCCCTATTCCATTTCGAATACCCCTGCCACAGTCCCCAAGAAAAGCGATGGTTCATGATGTGGATCAAGCCACTTGAGATGGATGGCCCTCGCAAGTTCGTCGTACAGCATCAAAACATTACCCAACGCAGATCTCTGGAAGAACAGCTTCTGCGCTCTCAGCGAATGCAGGCGATCGGGCAAATGACAGGGGGCGTTTCCCATGACTTCAACAATCTCCTCGCTGTCATGATCGGAAACGCAGAGGCCCTGGAAGATAAGGTCGGCTGGGACCAGGAAGCGAAGTATCACATAGAAGAGATCAAGTGGGCGATAGACCGGGGCTCGTCCCTCACCAACCGGCTGTTGGCGTTCTCGCGCCAACAGCCGCTGGAACCGGCGTCGACGGACGTAACCGGGCTCGTCGGTAGTCTAAGTGATATCCTGCGCCGTACGCTTGGCGAGACCGTAGAGCTGAGAATAGCCTGCGCTTCAGACCTGTGGCCGGCGATGATCGATCCGCGCCAGCTGGAAAACGCTCTCATCAATTTGGCGGTGAATGCACGGGACGCCATGCCGAATGGCGGGACGCTGATGATCGAGTCCACCAACGTCACTCTCGATGACTCCTATGCTGATAAACACGAAGAGGTGACCCCTGGGGACTACGTGGAGATCGTGGTGAGTGACACTGGCACAGGTATACCGAGTGAGACTCTGGAAAAGGCATTTGAGCCCTTTTTCACGACAAAGGAAGTGGGAAGAGGCAACGGTCTTGGTCTAAGCGTTGTCTACGGCCTCCTAAAGCAGTCAGGAGGGCATATAACGATCGAAAGCAGAGTTGGTCGCGGCACTACGGTAAGGCTCTACCTGCCTCGCTCGTATGAAGCCGCCACTCAGGGAAGCGCTGACCGCGATACGGTGGAGCTTGCACGTGGATCAGAACGTATTCTAGTTGTCGAAGACAATCCAAGCGTCCGACGAATTTCAGCAGACATCCTCCGTAGTCACGGTTACGAAGTTGTGGAGGCAAGAAACGGTACCGAAGCGATAAGACGACTTCGGAATGGCAAAGGTTTTGCTCTCTTATTCACTGACGTTGTGCTACCTGGGGGCATGAACGGTGTGGAAATCTCGGAAAAGGCCAAACGAATACAGCCAGGCATTCGAGTTCTCTATACCACGGGCTACGCCGAGAACCCGGTTGTCCATGAAGGGCAGTTGCAGACCGAGGTGAATCTGGTGAGGAAGCCCTATCGGCGCGGCGAGCTTCTTGCGAGGATTCGTGCCATTCTTGAGAGCGACTGCAGCTGACACTCTCGGGGCCAAGTGAGCTTTCTTCGGTGTCTCGCTGCAAAGCTGTGTTGATATGCCGAGGATTGGTTTGGCTCACTTGTTCCCGTCAGGGACTGTCGCCGCGCACGTCCGAAAACGGGTGCTGAGCGGTCCTCCCTGTCTCTGATGTCTGGAGCTGGGGGTCAGCCGAACCTGCCGCGGAAAGGACCGTGATCGATAGGTTTCGTCGAGAGGCGGCACCCGTGTTGCAGCAGAGCCTTATGCCTTGTTGGCAGCACGCCCAACGCGACGCCTTGACCGAGACCGCTGCGAAAGCCCTGCGATGCGGCCGCTCTGTCGCTATCTTGGCACCTCGCTGGGTCAGAGCCGGGATCGCCCTCGACCGCCATCATGGCCCGGCGAGAGCGGATCGCGCGCGGGCGAGGTCCTGTTCCGCCGCCGCCCGCGGCGGGTCCTGGTCCTGCCGGCGCAGGGCGCGGCCCGGGCGCACGCCGCTGTGGGCGCTGCCGTCCCAGACCGTCCGGCCGTTGACCATCACCAGCTCGATCCCGGCGGCCGGCCGCTTCGGCTCCTAGAAGGTCGCGCTGTCGATCACCGTCTCGGGATCGAAGAGCACCAGGTCGGCGAAGGCGCCCGCGCGCAGCAGGCCCCGGTCCTTAAGGCTGAACCAAGCGGCGGCCAAGGTCACATCCGACCCCGGAAGCAGACCCGACAGGCGAAGAGATTTCCGGACAGCCGCGCTCTGAAGTCCGTTCTTTGGCGGCATGGCGGTTGCGCTGCGGATCTCGGCAGGATGTCGTTGTTCAACTACAGGCGGACTTATGAGCGTGCCTTTCCTGAGGTTGTGGATATCACCCAGATTCGGTGGATAAGTCCGTATTTTGTCCCCAAGATATTGCAGATTCATGGCAGTCAATTCTTGTGATCTGAGCCAACGATTCACTAGACTATTTGTGGATCGAGGAGCCTTCGGGCCGATTGATCCGGGAGACGTCAGGAGCAAGGATTCGCGTCCAAGCAACTGGCGTCTCTTTTATTGTGGGAGGTAAAGATCGAGCTGTGGTCCTGCGGTGGCGGTATGGCCCGGCACTGGGCGTTTCCGCCGTCAAAGCACCGGGCCAACCCGTCAGGCAGGATTCTTCGCGTCCAGCAACGCAACGTCCCTAGCGACCCGCCCGGATTCGTGTCAACAGTTCGATGAGCGGTGGCGCTCCCCGGGCGCTGAGCACGGTCCCCCGGCACCGACTGCTAGCACAGACTTCCGGAAACGAGGCAGAGCGGCCCTCCAAGGCCCTGATGTCTGCCGTTACGACCGAAGCATCCGAATGGACGGCACGGTCGGGCCGGCTGCCATCGAACCTCGAACGCCAGTCCCTTCTGGACCCGCACAAGACGAGCTGCCACGTCGGATGGCTAGGCGTCAGGGCTATCAGGCCAGCTGTGCCGGCTCGAACTGTCCAGTGTGCACTAGACAGCAGGAGGTATGGTCGACTAGGACGTTAGACCTCTAAGGCTTCGCGGTTCGAGCCCGCCGGGTAGCTCATAGCTGCTCCAAATCCGTGAAAGTCTTACAATTCGGGAGTGGTCGCGATGCGCTCGATTGCCTCGGTCCTCAAAGGGATGCAATCCAAGTATTCGCCGTTGCGTCCTGGATCGACCGACCCGGCAATCCAAACCGCGATCAAGGCTGCCGAGCGAGAAGGCCAACTCCTTGCGCTCAAGGTTCGAACCTCGGCCTTGTCCCTGTTGGCCCTGTGGCTTGCCTTGTTCGCGCCAAGTGTCGAAATCCTCTATCCCCTAGTCCTGACGGTCCTGCTGATTCTCCTTGGGCTCCTGCCGCTCTTGCTGCGCCGCGCCGGCTTCGAACGGGCCTGGTTGCCCCATGCGCTGGTGTTCCTGGATTCGGCCTTCCTGGCACTCGCGTTGTTTGTGCCAAACCCGCTGGTGCAGGAACACTTTCCTCTGGCGATCTATCTTCGCTTCGATTGGTTCGTCTATTTTTTCGTCCTTCTGGCATTTTATGCTCTGAGCTATTCACCGTCGCTCGTGCTGCTGAGCGGCATCTCCGGCGCAGCCGCCTGGAGCCTTGGCGTTTGGTTTCTTGTCTCTTTGCCCGGCACACGGCCCTTCGCCCCGCTCACAGCCGGGCCCGATTTCGACGTTTCGGCCCGTCTGGAGGCAATATTGGACCCTGCCTTTATCGATGTGAACAAGTGGGAGCAGCAGGTCGTCGTCTTGGTGCTGGTCGCGATTGTGCTGGCGGCGGCCGTGTGGCGGTCACGTCAGCTGGTCGCGATCCAGGCGACGGCCGAGCGTGCGCGAACCAACCTGGCACGCTATTTCTCACCTAACCTGGTTGACGAAATCGTGGCATCGAATCGGGGCCTCGATCTCGACTCCGTCCGCCAGCAGAAGGTGGCCGTCTTGTTCGCCGACATCGTAGGGTTCACGACGCTTTCGGAAGGTCTGACACCAATGCGTGTCGTTAAGTTTCTTCGAGGGTTCCATCGGCGCATGGCGAATGCGGTCTTCGCCCATAACGGCACAATCGACAAGTATTCCGGCGACAGCGTCATGGCCACGTTCGGAACGCCACACGCTGACGATTCGGACGCAAGCCGAGCGATCGCTTGCGCGCTTGAGATGGTGGCGCAGATCGATCGCTGGAACGAAAAGCGCCAGAGTCGCGGCGACGGTCCAATCGAGATAGGGATCGGGGTGCACTACGGCGAGGTCGTCGTCGGCAATATTGGCGACGAACGGCGTCTCGAATACACGGTGATCGGCGACACCGTGAACGTTGCGAGCCGTTTGGAGCGATTGACGAGGGAGCTCGATGCCGTTGTCGCCATCAGTGACAACCTTATCAAGGCGGCCCGAGCATCGAGTCCTGAAGCTCAAGGACACTTGATGGGCTTTGAACGTCAGCCCGACGCGACCGAAATTCCAGGACGCAGTCTGCCGGTAACTATCTGGACTTTCAGACGAAACGCGCGATCTGCAAGACATGCGACGCGCTCTGCGACTTTGGACGCCGACTAGACAAGACGTGCAGCAAAGACGGTGGCTCGTGCAGGTGACAGAAATGTATGGCTTTGGGCATCGTTTCTTGGGCACCTTTTTATGCCGGCTGACGTTGCGATGTTCACGCCTTAGCCCTCGATGATGGTGTCGCCTAGATTGACTCCGACGCGATAGACGATGCGCAGAGCTTCTAGGGCATGCTTGTTGTGGCATCTCACTCCATCCTGGGCTTTTTGAGGCGGACCGAGCCGCATCCATTACGCTTGCGAACTCGACGAGGATGGGATCGCCCATATCTTTCAAACGGCCCAGCCCGGTTGTCCAGCAGCTCCGGATATCGCGAATGGATAGACTTCCTCGTCGCTGCGTCCGGTCACGAACATCTGGAATCAGCGCCAATGCGGTGCTCCCCGGATCTGTTGTCTGAAGTTGGAGATAAGCCGGACCTGCCACGGACTAAGCTTCGAGGGCAAGGTGTAGCCACAAGCGGCCCTTCAGGAAAACCTGGTGAAAGGCTGATCTACGGAAGAAGCTGGGGGACGATACCCTAGTTGTCTTGCACCGGGATGTGGTGGCGCCGGTTATCGTGGTCCATCAGCACTGAAGGACCGTCTGGATGCCAAGAGCCGGGCCGAATGGGTTGCCGGTCTTGGTCATTCACCTATCATCGTGGCAGGCACCAGGAGATATCCAGACAATATCGGCTGGAGAGTGCTAGGCGCGGATTGATCAAGACGGACAACGTGCGATGAGCAACAGCGAGCGTAGCCGGGTCTTCCGGTACGGCGGTGACTTTGCTGATCAGTGCATTGTGCGGGCCAAGGGCTCCTACATCTACGATCGCGATGGCCACGAGATCCTCGATTTCACCTCGGGCCAGATGAGCGGAATTCTCGGTCATGGCCATCCCGAGATCGTCGCCGTCGTGCAGGACATGGTCGCCAACCTCGATCACCTTCACAGCGGCTTTCTGTCCGATCCGGTGGTCGAGTTTGCCGATGCGCTCGCTGAGATGCTTCCCGAAGGGCTCGACCGGGTGCTTCCGCTTTCGACGGGCGGTGAGTCCAACGAGGCGGCGCTCCGGATTGCCAAGACCTACACCGGTGGCTTCGAGATCGTCGCCTTCGACCGTTCGTGGCACGGCGTCACGGGTGGTGCGGCAGCCACGACCTATTCCGGTGGCCGCCGCGGCCATGGCCCAACCCTTCCGGGGGTTTTGACCCTGCCGACACCCCACGCATACCGCTCGCCTTTCAATCGCGATGGCGACTACGACTGGCGCACGGAGTTCGAATTCGGCTGGGACATGATCGACCGCCAGAGCACCGGCCAGTTGGCGGCGATTATCGTCGAGCCGATCCTGAGTGCGGGCGGCATCATCGAACTCCCGGACGGCTACTTGACCGCGCTGCAAGAAAAAGCACGCGAGCGGGGGATGCTGTTGATCCTTGACGAAGCCCAAACCGGCATGGGGCGGACCGGCAACAGTTTCGCCTTCGAACGCGAAGGCGTCGTTCCAGATATCCTCACCCTCTCGAAGACCCTGGGCGCCGGTTTGGCCCTCTCGGCAACGATTACCTCGACGGCGATCGAGCAGGACTGCCATGATAAGGGCTTCCTCTTCTACACGACTCACGCTGCCGATCCGCTGCCGGCGGCGGTCGGACGCAAGGTGGTGGAGATCGTCATGCGTGACCGATTGGCAGACCGCGCTCGCGATCTCGGCGTATACCTGAGTTCCCAGCTTCACGACCTGCAGCAACGACACCCGATCATCGGCGATATCCGAGGGCGCGGCCTGCTGCTTGGTGTCGAACTGGTGGCCGATCGCCAAACCAAGACGCCGACGCCGGAGGTCGGGGTGGCCGTGAGCCAGCGCTGCCTCGAACTCGGGGCCTGCCTCAACATCGGCCGACGCTCCATGGCCGGTGTGTTCCGACTGGCGCCGCCGTTGACGGTGACCCGAGACGAGATCGACCGGGCCGTGGCGATATTCGATCAGGCCCTAAGCGAATGCGCGATGGCTTAGTCAGCTCGCCCGGGTGACCTTCTTGCCACCAGTATTAATGTTAAGGTGTGCAAGAGACTCCGAATAACATCTTCGGACCGATCATTGGCGCAGGTGTCGTCTTGCCCGCCTGGGTGGCCAAGACCTGCATTCACTGCCCCATCGGACGCCCTCGAGATAGGGCAGGCCGATGGCTATGCAATTTCTGTGAAACGCGCCGGTTGGGCCACAGCATAGATAATACCAGCGGGCAGCCGTGCCCGGTCAGAGCTTGGCACAGTAGCAGACGTTGCTCCATCAACCTGCATCGGTTTCCTCCGGATCGGGACACGCTTCCCTGTCACCGACTGCTACCCTGCATGTCCGGAGTCTGGGGCAGAGCGGTCCGCTCGAGCCCGGGGGATCCAAGCCGGGGCCAAAACGAACCTGTCGCCGACTTGAGCGTGATCAATAGGTTTCGCCAAGGGGCGACGCCCGTGCCGCAAGAGAACGTCGTGCCTTCTTGGCACGACGCCTTACGAAACGTGTTGGCTGAGACCCTTGCAAAAGCCCTGCGACGCGGCCGCTATGTTGCCTTCCTGGCAGCTTGCCGGGTGAGAGTCGGATTCGCCCTCGACCGCCATTCTGGCCCGGCGAGAGCGGAGCTTGCGGCGGCGCGGCCCTATTCCGCCGCCGCCCGCGGCGGGTCCTGGCCCTGGCGGCGCAGGGCGCGGCCCGGCCGGTCGCCGCTGTGGGCGCCGTCCCGCCAGACCGTGCGGCCGTTGACCATGACCAGCTCGATCCCGGCGGCCGGCCGCTTCGGCTCGTCGAAGGTCGCGCTGTCGATCACCGTCTCCGGGTCGAAGAGTACGAGGTCGGCGAAGGCACCCGCGCGCAGCAGCCCGCGGTCCTTGAGGCCGAACTGCGCGGCGGTCAGTCCGGTCATCTTGCGCACCGCCTCCTCCAGGGGGAAGAGGCCGAGCTCGCGGGCGTAGTGCCCCAGCACCCGCGGGAAGGTGCCCCAGAGCCGCGGGTGGGGGTGGACGTCGTGGGGCAGGCCGTCGGAGCCGATCATGGCATGGGGATAGGCGAGGATCCGCTGCACGTCGGCCTCGTCCATGACGAAGAAGATCCCGCCCGCCGGCGACAGTGCCTCGACCGCCGCGTCGCGCTCCAGCCCCATTTCGGCGGCGATCTCGTCCAGGTCGCGCCCGGCGACCTCCGGGCGGGTCTGCGACCAGGTGACGATGACCCGCTCGGCGTTGAGCGCCCGGCCCGAGGCCAGCATGGTCGAGCCGGCGACGTAGGGATAGACGTCGAGCCCGACCGGCTGGTCCCGCCGCGCCGCCTCGATCCGCGCCAGGGTCTCGCTCGAGCGGCCGAAGTTCTGCCGCCCGGTGCACTTGTGGTGCGAGATCACGACCGGCGCCCCGGCCTCCCGGCCGATCCGGAAGCTCTCCTCCAGGGAGTCGAGCACGCGGTCGCCCTCGTCGCGCATGTGGGTGGAATGCAGGGCGCCGAAGGCCGCGAGGCCCCGGGCGATCTCGATCACCTCCTCGGTCGGCGCGGCCGCGGCCGGCGGATAGAAGAGGCCGGTCGAGAAGCCGATCGCGCCGGCCTCGAGCGACTCCTCCAGGGCGGCGCGCATGGCCTTGGCCTCGGCCGCGGTCGCGGGCCGCGCCAGGTCGTCCATGGCGCCGACCCGCAGGGTCGCGTGGCCGACCTGGGCGGCGAGGTTGACCGCCGGCGGCTCTTGGTCCAGGGCCTCGAGGTAGCCGGCGAAGTCGGCGAAGAAGCCCTCCGGCGCGTCGCAGACCAGGTCCATGGGTGCCGGCGGCCGCCGCGCGGTGGTCAGCGGCGCGAGGCTCACCCCACAGTTCCCGGCCACCACCGTGGTCACGCCCTGGCTGACCTTGCAGGTCATCAGGGGATCGGCCAGCACCGCCCGGTCGTCGTGGGTGTGGGCGTCGATGAAGCCGGGCGCCAGGGCCTTGCCGCCGGCCTCGACCTCGCGCGCGGCTTCGAGGCCGTCCAGCTCGCCCAGCGCAAGGATCCGGTCGTCCGCCACCGCCAGGTCGCCGCGCCGCGACGGCGCCCCGCTGCCGTCGATCAGCCGCGCGTTCCGGATGATCAGGTCCGCCTTGCCCGCAGCCACTTCGCCCTCGACCATGTCGCCTCCAGCTTCGTCCCGCCCCGAGGATAGGCCGCTCGGCCCGAGAAATCACCCGCCGCGCAGACGCATCCCGGCGAGGGGGCGCTCGAAGTGGGCGGCGCCCCCGCCCGCCTCCCTCCCCCTCGACGGGGCGCGTACGCGCGGCGCTGCGCGCGGGTCGGGGTGGGGGTGGCTCTCCGATCTCCGCCGGCCATCCCTAAGTCAGGCTCAGCAGGACGACCCAGACCAGCGCCGCGAGGCGCAACCGCTCGGCCCGGCCCCGGTCGCCGTCGTGTCGGTCGGCGGCGCGCCAGACCCCGACCACCGCCAGGAGGTTGTAGGGCAGGGAGAGGCCGTAGCCCACGGCCAGGGCCGCGAGCGGCCGATCCGCCATTACCAGAGCCAGGAACAGCAGGCTGGTCGCGAGGTTGACGAGCAGCCCGCCGGCCACGGCATAGGTCCAGAACGCCCGGTCGAGCGGCAGCTCGCCGGACCAGAGGCGGCGGAGTTCACCCACGGCCGGAGGCCTTTCCTTGCTCTCTTGGCACTACGCCCTTTCGGCAGGGGCCAAAACGGGTGCTCTTCTTGTATCCTGGTGCGGGACTGCCGTCGCCCCCGGATCGCCGGCCCTTCGGCCGCGCCCTCGCGGGGCCGGCCCGAGCGCCCGCCGGCGCTGCCGAAACTTTTCGGCGGGTGGCAATGGCCACAGACGCGGGGGCGCTCGCCGGGCCTTGTTTCCTGCCATCGTGGTTCGAGGCGGCGGCCAGAGCCCGGGATTCCTCGAAGTCGCGTTTCCGGCTATAGTCGGAGCCGAAAAGGCGCGGAACTCTCGGGGCAATGACGGGTTGGACCGGGCGGCTGCGCGATCGGGGAATGTGGTCGTGGACGACAGGGTTGTAAGCCTGCTGCGGAAGCTGGGGCTGGAGGCGCACGCCGGGGCCTTCGAGGCCAACGACGTCGACCTCGAGGCGCTCGGCTACCTCGACGACGACGATCTGAAGGAGCTCGGCCTCTCGCTGGGTCATCGCCGCAAGCTCCTGGCGGCGCTCGCCGGGCTGCGCGAGTCCGCGGAGGACGGCGATCCGGAGGGCCGCGACCCGGAGCCGGAGCCGCGGCGGCCCGGCGGCGAGGGCGCGGCCGAGCGCCGGCTGCTGACCGTCATGTTCATCGACCTGGTCGATTCCACGCCGCTCGCGCACGAGGTCGACCCCGAGGAGCTGCGCACCCTGACGCGCAACTTCCAGGTCGCCGTGACCGCCGCCGTCGTCCGCTTCGAAGGCTACGTCGCCAGGTTCCTGGGCGACGGCGTCCTGGCCTACTTCGGCTGGCCGAGGGCCCACGAGGACGAGGCCGAGCGCGCGGTCCGCGCCGCGCGCGACGCCCTCGCCGCGGTCAAGGCCATCGCGACCCCGGCCGAGCGGCCCTTGCGGGCGCGGGTCGGAATCGCCACCGGCGAGGTCGTCGTCGGCTCGATCGTCGGCGAGATCACCACCGACGAGGAGGCCGTCGTCGGCACCGCGCCGGCCCTGGCCGACCGCCTGCAGCGCCTGGCCGCGCCCTTCGAGGTGGTGATCGGGCCGACGACCCGCCGGCTCCTGGGCGACGCCTTCGAGCTGGAGTCCCTCGGCCGCCGCGAGCTCAAGGGCTTCGACGAGGCGGTCGAGGCCTGGCGCGTCCTCGGCGAGGGGCGGGCCGAGACCCGCTTCGAGGCGGTGCGCGGGCGCGGTCTGGTCCGCCTGGTCGGGCGCAATCACGAGCTCGGGCTGCTCGAGGAGCGCTGGCAGCGCGCCAAGGACGGCGAGGGCCAGGTCGTGGTGCTCTTCGGCGAGGCGGGCATCGGCAAGTCGCGGCTGGTCCAGGAGTTCCGGCGCAAGATCGCCGACCAGCCGAGCTTCAGCTTCCGCTACCAGTGCAGCCAGCATCACAGCAACAGCGCCTTCCATCCGGTGATCGAGCAGATCCGGCAGGCCGCCGGGATCACGGAGGACGAGCCGGCCGAGGCCAGGATCGGCAAGCTCGAGGCCCTGGCCGGCCTGGCCTCGGAGGACCTGGGGCGCGCGGTGCCGATCATGGCCTCGCTGCTGCGGGTCCCGGCGGAGCCGGCCTACCCGGCGCTGGAGATGCCGCCGCAGCAGCTGCGGCAGAGCACCATCGCCTGCCTGGTCGAGCAGGTCATCTCGCCCGCCAGCCGGCATCCGGTCCTGGTCGTGGTCGAGGACGCGCACTGGGCCGACCCCTCGATGCTCGACTACGTCGGCGAGCTGATCAACGCCATCGGCGACCGGCCGGTCCTGCTGGTCGTCACGGTGCGCACCGAAGACGACGGCGGCTGGCCCGACCGGGCCCACCTCACCCCGATCACCCTGGGCCGGATCGGCCGCCGCCAGGCGACCGAGATCGCGCGCTCGATCGGCGGCTCCCAGCTCCAGGATTCGACTCTGGAAGCGATCGTCCGGCGCGCCGAGGGCGTGCCGCTCTACGTCGAGGAGCTGACCCGCACCATGGTCGAGACGGAAGACGGCGCCACGGGCGGCGTCGAGCTGGTGCCGACGACCCTGCAGACCTCCCTGGTCGCGCGCCTCGACCGCCTGGGCGAGGCCAAGGCGGTCGCCCAGATCGGCTCGGTGATCGGCCGCGAGTTCGACCACGGGCTGCTCGCCGCCCTGGCCGGGGAGGCCGGGGTCGCGATCGAGGGCCCGCTCGAGCGCCTGGTGGAGTCCGGCCTGGTCATCCGCCGCGGCCAGCCGCCCGACGCGCGCTACGCCTTCAAGCACGCCCTGGTTCAGGACGCCGCCTACGCCACCCTGCTGATGAGCCGGCGCAAGGAGCTGCACGGCCGCATCGTCGCCGCGCTCGAGGCCCGCTCGGCCGAGGGCAAGCGGGCGCACGTCGACCTCGTCGCCCACCACGCCCTGCAGGCGGAGGATTGGCGGCGCGCCTTCGAGGCCTACAAGCGGGCCGGCGAGGACGCCATCGGCCGCTCGGCCCTGCGCGAGGCGATCGGGCAGTTCAAGCAGGCCCTGGTCGCCTCGAAGCAGCTGCCGGATTCGCCGGAGCTCACGGGCCGGGTGATCGACCTCCACTTCGAGCTGCGCAACGCGCTCTGGGCGGTCGGCGGCTTCGAGGAGATCCTGAGCCACCTCGACCAGGCCGAGCGCCTGTCCAAGGCCCTCGGCGACGAGGTCCGCCTGGGCTGGGTCTCGGTCTACCGCGGCGCCAGCCTCTGGCAGCTCGGGCAGTCGGACCATGCCAAGGCGGCGGTCGAGCGGGGCCGCGAGATCGGCGAGCGCGCCGATGCCCTGGCCCTGGAGATGGCGGCCAACTTCTATCTCGGCTGCGCCTACGTCACCTCCGGCGAGTGCCGCACCGCGGAGGCCTACTTCGAGCGGGTCGTCGAGGCCCTGCCCGGCCAGCGCGCCAAGGAGAAGTGCGGGCTGCCCTTCGCGCCCTCGATCATCTCGCGCTCCTGGCTGGTCTGGTCCTACGGCGAGCGCGGCGAGTTTGGCCGCGCGGAGGACCACGCGGAACGCGCCATCGCGCTCGCCGAGGAGGTCGGCAATCCCTTCAACAAGGCGCACATCTACTACGACGTCGGCTACCTCGAGATCGTCCGCGCCGACCACAAGGAGGCGATCCGGGCGCTCGAGCGGGCGCTCGGGCTGATCGAGACCTGGAGCCTCGCCTACCTCTCGCCCTTCACCCTGGGCTTCTTGGGGCATGCCTGCGTCGAGAGCGGCCAGGTCGAGCGCGGCCTCGAGCTTCTGGAAGAGGCCAACCGGCGCTACGCGCGCATGGGCCTCGGCCTCTTCAAGTCCCTGGTCGGCATGCAGCTGGCCAACGCCTACCTGCGCGCCGGGCGGCTCGAGGAGGCCTCGAAGCGCCTGCAGCAGGCGCTCGAGGTCGCCCGCAGCCGCCAGGAGCGCGGCCACGAGGCCTACGGCTTCTTCGTGCTCGGCGGGATCGCCGCGCGCACCCCCGGCAGCGGCAGCGGCGACGCCCGGCAGTGCTACGAGAACGCCCTGGCGCGCGCCGAGGACCTGGGCATGGCGCCCCTGGCCGCCCAGTGCCACCGGGCCCTCGGCCGCCTGCTCTCCGAGGGCGCCGCCGAGGAGGAGGCGGCGAAGCGCCACCTCTCCCGCTCCCGGGAGATGTTCAAGGGCCTCGGCCTCTCCGAACCCGACTCGCCCCCCGGCTGACCCCGACCGCGCCGCCGGGACGGATGGCGGCAGAACGGCGGAACGGCCGTTCTCATAGCCCGGGTTTGGAACCGCCTTCACCCCCCAGCGAAGACCCTCAGAACGGCAGCGCGAAGTTGACGTGGACCTCGTCCTCCCCCGGGTTTTCGTCGTGGATCTGGGCGTTGGAGATGTGGCCGAGGGTGAGCCCCAGGCGCGAGCCGTCCTCGAACTGGTAGGTGAGGCCCAGCGCGAGGCGGAACTGGAACACCCCGCCGAGGTCGCTGCTGTCGGCCTGGTGGTAGGCGCCCAGGCCGGCCAGGGGCGTGACCACGAGATCGCCGTACTTGAAGTCGGCGTAGAGGCCGACGTAGCCATAGGCGCCGCGGTCCGTGTTGGCCAGGGCGCCGACCGCCGGGCCGAGTCCGTAGAGCTTGTCGCCGAGCCTGAACTCGACACGCGCGGCGGCCGAGCGCTTGGAGTCGGACTTGCGCTCGAAGACGTCGAAGACCCCGACGCCGAGGTCCAGGTAGTGCGGCCCCTGCCCCAGCAGGTCGACGCCCCAGAAGGACTCGACGACCGCTTGCTCCTCCGCCCGGGGCGCGCCGGACAGCGCCAGCGGCGCCGCGAGGACCGCGGCCGCGAGGGCACCGGAGCGCGCGACCGCGCGCCTCATGTCCAGGCCGACGTCTTTGCCGGCAGTGGTAAGGTGTGCCATGTCCCGAGCTTGCCGGACCGAGGTGCGCCCCGTCGAGAGGCGAAGCTGCCCGCACGAAGCTCCGCGACAACCCGCTCGATCAAGATCGGTTCAGACCGAACCAATCTGAACCGTGAATCTCGATCGATTTTAGCACGTTAGAGCATGATTCACGTGTCACGCCGCGTCGGTGCGACACGACCATGCTCTACACCGCGCTCGGCGGGACGATCAGCTCGTCGGGATGCAGGGCGAGGTAGGGGGGCAGGGTCATGAGGGTCAAATCGCCCCCGACGTTGACCCCGCGCATCACCGTGTCCAGTTGGTTCGCGGTCAGAGTCCGGAGGTGGAAAGCCTCCAGGTCCGAGTTTTGATCGTTCGGGTCCTTGTCGAGGATCGTGGTCCCGGTGGCATCCCTGATCTCGCCCTCCATCTTCGACCAGACGCCGCCCACTTCGGTCGCGCCCGCCGGCACGTAGAAGTACCACTTCGGGGATCCGGTCAGCACCGCCTGGGTCTCCGCCGGGAGCACCCGGAAGCTCACCAGATAGGTCCCCGAGATCTCGTTCGAGGCGCCCCCCGGGTCACCGTCGCGCCACCAGCAGAGCCACACGCCCTGCTTGCGCGGGTCCTTGATCCGCAGCTGGTAGACGGTGTTCTCCTGCAAGCCGGTCGCGACCCAGTTGGTCCAGACCTGACTGTCCTGGGCTGCGGTGAAGGTGCGGCTGTCGACCACGGTCTCCGACCCGTCGACGACCTCGACCGTCTGATCGGCGCCGGGCGACCCCGTGACCCAGGGCTTGAACCACCAGTCCAGCGAGGTCTGGCCGGCCGTCGTCTTGACCCACAGCGTGACCGCGTCGCTGCGGTCGTACCAGGCTTGGCCAAGCGGTCGGTTTGGCTCCTCGGCCGCCGCCGCCGGCTGGGGCGCGACCAGCCCGTCGAAGGGGTCGTCCGGGTAGCCGACGACCGTGAAGGTGTAGGGATTGTTGTTGGTCAGCCCCGCGACGCAGAGCGCGTACAGCCCGGCGTCGCTGAAATCCGGGAAGTAGGCCCCGCCGCTCTGCCAGGTGCTCGGGACCTGCCCCCAGGGCTTCTCCAGCTGGACCGAGCCCAGCGGGTGGCCGCCGTAGCGGTCCTCGAGATCGCGGTCGGCGCCGAAGGGGTCGAGCCAGGTCCAGAAGTGGTAGGTGACCAGCCCCTCGTAGCGGATGTGATAGAGGAACGCCCTGAACTCGTCGTAGACGTCGAGCCCGGCCGCGGTCTCGACCTCGGCGGCCAGGACCGCCCGGTAGAGCTCCAGGAAGCGCGTGTACTTCACGAAGGCGTTGAGCCGCGCCCGCTCCTCGGCGGTGGGGTTGGCGTCGAGCGCGCTGACCAGGTCGCCGTACATCCGGTGGAGCAGGTCCTCGGTGAGCAGCGGGGCGAAGCTGCCGCTGCGGATCCAGAGCGCCCGCGCCGTGAAGCCTTCCATGGCCGAACGGACCGCGCCGGTCGGGAAGCAGGTGTCCAGGAAGTTGGTTACCACGTCGCGCGCCAGGCCGGCGAGGTCGCTGCCGCGCTTCCGCCAGATGCCCTGCCAGATCAGGGCGCCCAGGAAGGTCGGGCAGAGCCCGGCGCCCAGCTCGCCGCCGACGTAGAGCGGGTAGTTTTCCGTGATCCGGGGCGCGTCGTTGGCCCACCAGTCGGCGAGCACGTCCTCCCGGGAGACCGCCGCCGCGCCCGGCCGGTCCCTGCTGCCCTGCCAGACGCTCATGTACCAGTAGCCGGAGAACTGGTGGACGTTGCCGGAGGCCACGAGCGTGCGGTAGCTGTCGTGCACGCTGTTCCAGTCCTCGGTGCCCTGGAAGAAGCCCTTGGTGACGACGACGTGCAGGCCCGCCGGCAGGAAAATGCCATGGCCCTCCGGATCCAGCTTGCCGGGGGCTCCCGGATAGCTGGTCGAGCCGTAGGCCAGCATGCTGATCTGCGCGTCTCGGACGGCTTGGTCCGCGTCGGCCGCGAAGGACTCGGCGACCTTCTTGGCCAGGAAGAGGTTGATCTCGGTCTCGTTGTAGGTCGTCGGGTCGCCGTCGTCGCGCCCGAACCCGACCACGTGCTCCCAGCCCTTGGTCCCGTCCGTCGTGGACACGGAGACGTTGTCCCGGCCCCTGTCGATCATGTCCTGCTTCAGCCACTCGGCGAAGCGCTCGCAGACGACGTAGCTGCCGTTCTCGTCCTGCAGATAGACCTGCAGGCGCTTCCCGTCGTCGACGTAATGGTCTGTGCTGTTCCATTCCGGATTGCCTTCGGGGGTCGTGCTGAGTTCGAGTACGGCCCCCTGCCAGACGTGCGAGGAAATCACGGCCGGCACCGGGCCGACCATGTTGACCCGCTGCCACTCGGGGAAGTCGGTCTTCAGGGACCCCTCCAGGAAACCCCCGGCGGTCCCGAAGGCCCCCGTGTCCTGCACGTCGTGCGCCTTCGCGATGTCGAGCTCGACGGAGATCGTGGGGTAGGTGGGCTGCACGAGGAAGGCGCTGTTGGGCAGCCACATCCTCTTGCCCAGGCTCCAGGACAGGCGCGCCACGGCCCGGGTCAGCCACAACGCCGAGCGGGCCCGGACGTAGAGGACGCCGTCCGCGGCGGTGAAAAGCTCCCAGTCCGCGTCGCCGGTGGCCCAGTTCTGCTCGATCTCGACTCGGATGTGGTCCCCGGCGGTGGAATCCGTGATCACGACGTTGAAGGGATCGCCCGTCGCGACGAAGGCGTTGAGGTCGTCGCGCAGCCGCTCGGCCTGGGGCAGAACCTCGGGGTCTTCGCCGGTCGCGACGCGGATGTCGACGGCCGCGGTGCCGTCGTAGAGGGTGAGTCGTGTCATGGCGCTGGCTCTCCTTCCTCATCGTCGCCCGGCCGTCCGGCGCACCGAATGCGCCGCACTGCCCGGAAGGACCGGCCCGCGCCGCCCGGTCTCGGGTGAAAGGCGCGGTTGCATTTCCCGGAGTTTGCACCACCCCGCGCGCCCCGGGTGTGGCTAAGAGCACACGGGAACGCCGCGTCCGCGGGCGGGCGCAAGGCCGGAGCTCGCCGGCCGGGAGAGATCCACCACAGATCAGTCTTGCGTGTTCAGGTCGGCAACGAGATGGTCGATGTAGCGGCGCGGCTTCGGGGCCTCGAAGGCGCGTCGCCCGTTTTGGCGGATCATCCAACTCACCTTGGTAAGCGCCGATGCCTTTGCCCAACACCCAAGACTCCCTGCGCCGCGAGCTGTCCGACCTGGGACTCGAACCCGGAACGATCGTGATGGTGCATTCCTCCCTGGGCCGGGTGGGCTGGACGGTCGGCGGTCCCGTCACGGTGATACGGGCCCTCCTGGAGGTGATCGGCAAAGAGGGAACCCTGGTCATGCCGGCCGAGTCGCCCCAGGTTTCCGATCCGAGCACCTGGAGCGACGACAGGGTGAAGCCCGAGTGGCATGACGTCATCCGGGCGCATCTGCCGGTCTTCGACCCGCTGACCACGCCGACGACCATGGGCGCGATCCCGGAGGCCTTCAGGACCTTTCCCGGGACCCTGCGCAGCCGGCACCCGATGGTGTCGGTCTGCGCCAGGGGCCGGCACGCGAAGGAGATCACCAGGGATCACGCGCTGGCGTTCTGCGAGGGCGAGGGCACACCCTTCGAGAAGCTCTACCGTCTCGACGCCCGTACCCTGCTGCTGGGTGTCGGCTTCGACCGCTGCACCTCGCTGCACTATGCCGAATCCTTGGTGCCCAAGCGGCGGACGACGATCAGCCGCTTCCCGATCCTGCGCGACGGCCTGCGGACCTGGGTGGAGATGCCCGACATGGCGACCGACAACGGCGTTCACTTCCCGATCGTCGGCGCTCGCTTCTGCGAGACCGGATCGCTTCGCCGCGGTCGCATAGGAAACGCCGACGCCCTGCTCTTCTCGACGCGCGCGCTGGTGGATTTCGCGGAAGAATACTTCGCCCGCGTCCTGTGACGCGGCGCGTGCCGCCGGGCGCGGTTGCAATTCCTGGCGTTTGGACCACTCTGTGACCCCAGGATTGCGTGGGCGGGATTGCGTGAGCGAGGGCAGGTAGGCATGAACGAGGACACGAGAATGGGTCCGACGATCGCCCTGATCGGGGCGCCGACCGACATCGGCGCGGGGCACCGGGGCGGGTCCATGGGCCCGGAAGCCCTGCGCGTCGCCGGGCTCGGCCGCGCCCTGCAGACCCTCGGCTACGAGGTGGTCGATCGGGGCAACCTCGCCGGGCCGCCGAACCCGGATGCCGCGCCGGTCGCGGGCTACCGGCACCTGGCGGAGGTGACCGCGTGGTGCGAAAAGGTCCGCGACGCCCTCTCCGCGGCCCTCGACGAAGGCCTGTTTCCCGTGCTGCTGGGCGGGGACCACTGCCTCGCGATCGGGTCCATCGCCGCGATCGCCGGGCACTGCGCCGCGCGGGAGACGCCGCTCTCGGTCCTTTGGCTGGACGCCCACGCCGACTTCAACACGCCGCAGACCTCGCCCTCGGGCAACATCCACGGCATGCCGGTCGCCGTCGTCGCGGGCCAGGGGCCGGAGTCCCTGACCGCCCTGGGCCAGGCGACGCCCATGCTCGATCCGGCGCGGATCTTCCAGCTCGGCATCCGCTCCGTCGACCACGTCGAGAAGCAAATGGTCGTGGAGAGCGGCCTGGAGGTCCACGACATGCGGCGCATCGACGAGAACGGCATGCGCAAGACCATGGACCGGGTCCTTGAGCGCATCGCCGCCATCGGCGGCCACCTGCACGTCAGCTTCGACGTCGACTTCCTGGACCCCGCGATCGCGCCCGGCGTCGGCACCACGGTGCCGGGCGGGCCGACCTACCGCGAGGCCCAGCTCTGCATGGAGATGATCTACGACTCCGGCCTGATGCGCTCCCTGGACATCATGGAGCTGAACCCGGCCTACGACCATCAGAACCGGACCGCGGCCCTGGTGGTGGAGCTGGTCGAGAGCCTCTTCGGCGAGCAGATCCTCAGCCGCCACCATTCGACGCTTTGAGCCCCCGGCCGCTGCGCGGCGTCGTGAACTGCTACTGCAGCTGACCTGCTCCCCTTCAGTCCCTCACCAACAATGAGAGTCCTTGGCCTAATATCGCTTCCGCTGACGCGATGGTAGCGGCGTTCGGCGGAGCTGGTCGGGATTGCGCTCGTCTTTGGGCACGAAGTTGTCCGCATAGAACACCGTCGTTCCGCGCTCGCCCCTGAGCACCGGGCCGCCGAGCTGCGCTGCCTGCTTGTAGGAAAGCCACGCCTGCGAGGGGAACCCGTGCTCGAAGACCGCGCCCCAGAGCACCAGGACGTTGATGCCCGAATAGCTGTGTCCCGTGGCCCCGTTCCGGTGCCGCGCCGCGGTGGACCTAAACCGGAAAGCCGCCGCCCCGGACGGGGCGGCGTCCTTGTGTGTGCGCCAGAGCGGGCGGGCCCCGGCCCGGCCGCGTCGAGCGTTACCTGGATGGGCGGAGACAAACCGGCGGACGCCCGGGCACCGCACTTGCCGGCGACGGGCTTGAACAAGACCGGCCCCGGCTTAGCGCGTTCCGGTGGGCGGTGGAAATAGCTCCGGGAGCTAGGCTCTTGGGCCAGGCTCCGAACAGCCCAGGAGCCTGGCGAGTAGCGCGGTGCCCGGCTGCCAGGCCGGGCAGGCGCCCGAACACAGCGTATTAGCGTTAGGTAAACGAACAGACTTGGGGCTGAAGCGCGGCGCCTTGGTCTTACCCGATGGGCTCGGCTATCTCCTCCTGTGTGAGGCGGGACATTCACCTTCTGAATGCTGTGTCCCTGCGCTCCGCTTTCAGGTCCTCGTCGGTGCGGGAGGTTGTGCACCGAATACCGGAGTCAGTCGGACTTGGCCCTGCTCACGGCCTCGACCTTGAACTCTCTCGAATGGTTTCTTCTTGTCATCACACCTTACCGCTCCGGCCATTGTCGACCTCTTGTCAGATGTCCGTGATAGCAGGGTAAGACCCTATTCGTAGCTGCGAGGGGCTTTTGGCTTTCCAAGACCTATCGTGCCAAGCCTTCATGCTGCTACAGCTACGAATCCGGCTCGTCCTCGGTCACAAAGTGGGCGACACGTCCCGCCGGTATTCGGTATCGATCCGTCTGCCACGCCTTGCGCTGCCTGATTTTGATCTTGACTTGATCGACGGAGTACGGACCCCACAAGGTCAATTCCTTCCACCGCTTGGAGATGCGGGAATAGCCGCCCGCCGACATTTCCTCTCCGTCCGAACTGTACCAGTCTGAGTGATCGACCCAAATCTGATGATCGTCGAAATGGCCGCGCCATAGAACCTTTTGCGTGGGGTTATAGAACCACAGTCGTCCGAAGTGGAAGGCGTGCGCCCATCGCTCGAATGGCCGGGCCGAATACCTTTCAATGAAAAGACCGCCGCTGCCCTTTCCTGTTTCGGCTTGCACCATGGCCTTCGGCGACAGGAACGGAATCCATGCTTGAGCGATACCCTCACGTGCATAAGAGAATGCGCGTTTTTCGATTACCTCTGGCTGAATGCTGGTGTGCTGCAGCTCAATTGCCGCCTGCTGACCCATTGGCGACCACACCAATACATCGGCGCGCCGATCGTTCGGCAGCGATGGAACTAGGAACTCGACTTCCGCCCGCAAGCCTCGCGATACGAAGGAGTCCCGGAACAGCTTTTTCGATTCCAGGTGTGCCAGTGTCTCGCCTTTCGCCCACGTGCAATCCGTTGGCGGCTTGTGAGCGAAGTGAGCAATCTTGATCCGACCGCGCTTCAGGATCACAGGCCCCTTACACTCGGGGCACAGGTACTCCAAGCCGCGCTCAGCAATGTCAGCTTCAACGCGATCACCCTTGAGCGCAGCCACGAGCATTGGATAGCATTCCTAGTGTTTGAGCGACATTCTACCGGACGGCACTGTCGATCCGGCTTATACTATAGAGCGCGACTCGGCTGAATATTTCCACCAAATTCAAGGAGACCGAGAGTGGCACAGCGATCCAGGACGGTTCAGCGCGAAATCTACGCGACAGACGGTTTTGAATACAGCCCCGAGTACTTGGAACACTTCTCTTGGCATCAGCCGGAGATGGGACACCAATTCGTAGGTAAGACTCTGGGAAAAGCAAAAGAATGGGAAGCTCTTGGATTCTTCTCCTGGCTATATGAACATTTCCCAAGAATTTGTTTAGCAGAACGACCGGGCGGTCAGATATCACCGCACTTTCCAGGCAATATGCCCGGAAGCAAACTCTTGCAGCACTTGAGAGAGATCAATGTTCCGGAGAGTGAAGCAATCAGACATCTCCAGGTATTGGAGGCTCACGGTATTCTCTGGATGATAAACAAGGGCGATGAAATCTTGTATCTGGAGCTTTGTCCGCCGCCGAAGGGAATGTAGTTCGGCCGGTCTGGTCGAGCGTCAAAGATAGGGACACAGATGAAGAGTGAGCCACTCTTCCGATTCGACCTGACAGGGCTTATCCAGCGAGCGTGGCGCGAGTTCGCCCGACGTACTGATGGCGTGAGCGTGACGCTCAGCTTGCCTTTTTTGTCATTCACGGCGACTCCGCCAGATATAGAGTGCCGGGTTGCGCGCGAAGTCGTAATCCGCCTATCGGATCGCCGTATGCTCAGCGCTAAGGAATGCTGCGATACGTGCATTGATCAGGCGTTGGAGTCGCTCCAGTCCATCCGGTCAGTGCTGGTGGACAAACAGGTTGAGCTTGCGCACCTGACCGGTGGACCGCTCTATCTACTCTTGGATGCCATGCTGGAGGGCGTGCGGCAATTCCTCACATTCGAGCAACGGCTATCGTCCCAAGACCACGATTGGGGTTACGGCGGCCATCGGAATTTTCACCGTCCGCACGATCAGCGGTAAGCGTACTTCGCAGCCTTGGAGGCGCTGCGCGGACACCTGAGCCGTTGCCTCGGTCAGGTTGCCGTGATCGCGGATATTGAGCTACCCAGCGGCAGAATGATAACGACCTATCGGGATACGTGGCCGCTGGAGGTGTACACAGAGCTGCAAACGGAGCTGCCATGAACCGTGTAGAGGATTTCCTGGTAAACAGATTTCCGAACAACACCAAGTTGACCGACTGCCTGATTGACCTTCATCGTCGGTATGCGGCTTGGGGTTTGAAGGATACGAAGTTCGATCAGGATTTCACCGATGGCACGGATGATCACTTCTACGCCTATCTCTGGGAGATGCTACTTGCCAGTCACCTCAAGAAGATTCGCCTGGATATAAGCTCCGCCGACAAAGGACCGGACTTCAGAATAGGCCGCTCGGACCAAACGATCTGGGTCGAGGCAATCTGTCCTTCCCCCTCCGGCCTGCCGGACGAGTGGCTGCGCGAATCCCGACCGGGCGAAGTCCGCGTTTGGAGCCTACCCCACGAGGAAATGGTTCTCCGATGGACAGCGGCATTGAAGGAGAAGAAGGAGAAGCTGACCGGAAGGCTGGAGCGTGTCCGCGCTACCGGTGAGGAGCTTGTGAGGCCGGGCTATGCGGCCAAGGACATTGTCGGGCGGGGCGATCCTTATGTCATAGCCGTTAGCTCATGTCGCCTAGGGCGCGATGAGATGGACTGCCACGTCGGCATATCTCAACTGCCATTCGCGGTGGAGGCGGTGTTTCCCGTGGGGCCGATTGAAGTGGTGATCAACCGTGAAACGATGGAAACGGTTGATACCCGTCATGGACACCGGATGTTCATCCGCAAGCCGAGCGGTGCCGAAGTGCCAACGGACAGTTTTTTGAATCCAGACTACGCGGGAGTGAGCGCCGTTTTTGGAAGTCCGGCAGGCTTGAACGCCGCGTGCGGTGCTGATACGCCCATTGTAGTGGTCCACAACCCGCTCGCCACAAACCGACTCCCTATCGGTATCCTCGGTGCGGACCAAGAATATTTCGCAGAGGACAAGGGTGACCACTACGAGCTACGAGAAATCAATGAAGTAGTAGCGTAGGGCGCACTGCCACTTAGTAGGACACTGTGGGTGCTGGATAGTGGCTGAAGCCCGCAGAATCGTTGGATTCTAGGCGTTTCAGACCCCGGGTTCTCCTTCCCAGGAGACGTGCGGGTTCAGGAGTTCATTCATACCCGCGACCAGCGCCTTGACATCGTCGGGGACGCCCTCTTTGCATTCCACCAGCTTGAATAGGCAGGAACGACGACTGGCTGACACGTCAACCAAACATGCCGTGCCACTTCGCCCCGCCGCGCGCCGCGCGCCCGCGGGCATGAGCTCCCGGCCGCCGTGACCGGGCGCAGGCTGCATCGGGTCCGACACGGGCCGGTCGTCGTCGACCCGGAGCGCGACTCGCGCGACTGGGTGCTCGCCGCCGAAGCCGCGCCGCTGATCCTCGCCCTGTCGGACGGCCTGTCCGGCCGCGGCCTGCGGCGGGTCCTCGCCAGCCCGCAAGGCAAGGCGGTGGCGACGGCGCGCATCCTGGCCGAGGCCCTGGCCCTGCCCGTTGAGGTCCGCGACGGCCTGGAAGAGCATCACCGGCTCAAGGCGCAGCAGGGCGCGTCGGAGGCCGCCTTCCGCGCCGACATGGCGCGGCTCTTCGCCCGCCCGGAGGAGGTCGTCTTCGGGTCGAAGAGCGCGGCCGCCGCCCTCGCCAGGTTCCGCGGCGCCTTGTCCGGGATCATGGCCGAGTCCGACGCCGACGAGTTGGTCGTCTCCCACGGGACGGTGATCAGCCTGCTCGCCGCCGCAGGCGGCAACGGCAGGGCGGAAGACATCTGGGCCTCCTTGCGCCTGCCGGATCACCTGGTCCTCGCCTGGCCGAGCCTCGCCCTCGAAAGTCGTCGGTCCTGAAGCCCGGCGTGCCGCCTGGCGCCGACTTTCCCGCTTGGCTATCCTCGGGCAATGGAAGATTCGCAAGACCGGCATCGCGGCGGCTGCCTCTGCGGCGCCGTGCGCTACGAGGTGCGCGGGCCGCTGCGCGGCGTCGTGAACTGCTACTGCAGCCTGTGCCAGAAGCTGCACGGCGGCGTCGGCCCGCACAGCAAGGCCGACAAGGCGGCCATCACCCTCCTCGAGCGCCGCGGGCTCAAGTGGTACGCCAGCTCCGAGCGGGCGCGCCGCGGCTTCTGCGGCGAGTGCGGCACCAGCCTGTTCTGGGAGCCGGTCGACCAGCCCGGCACCGGGATCCTGGCCGGCTCGCTCGATCAGCCGAGTGGCCTCGCGACCATCGGCCACATCTTCGTCGCCGAGAAGGCCGACTTCGTCGAGATCGCCGGCGCAGCGCCGCGCTTCGAAGGCTCCTCCCACGGCGCCCTCGAGGGCGATGCGTTGTAAGGCCCGGCCCGTTCGAAGCCCGGACCGCCGGCAAGGAAAAACCCCGGCCGAAGCCGGGGCTTTTTTGATCGCGGGCCGTCGCCGGCCCGTCGGGTCTGGCGGCCGAGGCGCCCTACTTCATCTTGTAGCGGAAGTATTTCGCGGCCTCGTCCTTGAGCGCCTTGCCGGCGGTGAAGCGCGGCTGCAGGGTCGCCGGCTTGGCCTTGAAGGTGGTCGGCTCGCCGGTGAAGGGGTTGGTGCCCTTGCGCGACTTAGTGGCGGCCTTGTAGCGCATCTTCAGGCGGCCGAGGTGGCCCAGCGGCACGCTGCCCGGCGTCCGCTTCTTGGTGTCCTTGAGCGCGAGGTCGGTGACGACCGGCCAGAGCGCGTTGAGCATCCTGTTGGCGTCCCGGCGGCTGAACTCGCAGCCCCACTCCTCGCCGAGCTCGGCGGTCAGGGCCGCGGAGTAGGCGTCGGCAAGCTGGGTCTTGGTAACAGTCATGGCTTTTCCTTCGTGTTTGCCCAGGAGGTCTTCGGACTCGCACCGGCGGTCGCCGGCCTTGTCTGACCCGTTTCCTTACGCAGTCTGTGGTAAACAAAAGGTAAAGCGATTGCTTGGCCTGCCGCGCGGTGCGGCCGCGAAGCGACACCCGATCCCCATCCCGACGCCCTGTAGACTCCAAGGCGCGTTCTCTGCGAAGCTTCCGGGTATTCACGTTTCCCACTTGGGGGGATGGAAACATGCGACAGACCATTGCAATCGCAACCGCCGGCCTTGCCGTGCTCGCCTTGGCGGCCTGCGGAACCGTCGTCGATCAGTTCGACGACAAGTATCAGCGCGCACAGGAGGCCGAGGTGCAGGGCGCCGACTTCGACCGCAAGCTCTACGAGGGCTACCTGGAGGCTGCAGGGCGCGAGCGCGCAGAGTTCGATTGGCCGGCATCGCGCCGCTTCGCCATCAAGGCGTTGGAGGCGGCGGACGGCCAGCGCGTCGCGCCGGATCTGCTGCGCGACCACAGCCTGCCGTCCGAGTCCGAGGCCGAGCTGTCCAAGGCGCGCAAGCAGTTGGTCACGGCGCTTTACGGCGGCGCGGCCGGCCTGAACGCCGAGCAGGCGGCGCGGGCCCAGGTCGCCTTCGACTGCTGGATCCAGGAAGCCGCGGAAGACCATCAGGCGGAGGACATCGCCGCCTGCCGCGACAACTTCTACGCCAGCATGGAGGCCCTGCAGAGGCCGCCCTACCTGGTCTACTTCCCCTTGGGCAGCGCGAACGTCGACGACGACGGCAAGATTCTGGTCAAGAAGGCGGCGGCCGCGGTCAAGACCGGCTTCACCAGCAAGATCACGGTCGTCGGCCACGCCGACCAGGTCGGCCCTTCAGAGGTCAACATGACCCTGTCCCAGAAGCGGGCCGACGAGGTCAAGCGGCTGCTGGAGATGTCCGGCGTGCCGGCCGACAAGATCGAGGCCATCGGCCGCGGCGACACCGCGCCGGAGGTCACGGCCGCCGCCGGCACCCCGGAGGCGGGCAACCGCCGCGCCGAGATCAAGTTCGCGCCCTAGATCGAAACCGGCCGAGCCGGCGAGGCTGACACCGGCCTCGCCCTCGGCCGAAAGGGCGCGAGCCCTGGATCGAGATCGCTCCGGATCTAACCGATCCGAGGGGTGAAGTTCGGCTTGTGCCGGCGGGCCTCAGGATGCGCCGTTCCGACTGCCGAAGCCACACCCTAAGCGGCCAAGTCCCGCGCCAGGGCGGCCAGGCGCGCGGTCACGATCCGCACATGGAAGGGCAGGATCAGGCGCAGGTAGGCGCGGCCCAGGCGGTTGTGGGGGTGGACCCAGGTGGCGAGGGAGATCCGGCGGCCGGCCGCGCCGTCCCGGCGCACCGCGATCTTGAAGTCCAGGTGGCGGTCGTCCTCGCCGAGGATGATCTCGTCCTCGGCCAGGCTGCGCACCCGGAAGAAGTTGATCACCTCGCCGACCGCGACCGCGGGCCGGATGCTCCTGTCCTTCGGCAGGGCCAGGGTCGTCTTCAGGCCGAAGGGGATCACCGCGAGATCGCGCAGCGCCAGCAGCGCGTTGATCCAGGCCGGCAAGCCGAGGAAGATCCGCTGGGCGATCTCCGCGACCGGCACCCCGGCGCGGCCGATCTCGACGCTGTAGCAATCGAGAAAGTCCCCCGGCGCGCAGAAGGCGTGGAGCCCGCTCTCGGCGGCCAGGGCGCTGCGGGTCACCGCGCCCACCGCTAGGCCCCTTCCGCCCGCAGGGCCGCCTGCACCGTCTCGCGCCCGCGCATCCTCTCGCGGTGCGCCGCGACCTTGGGAAAGCGCCCCGGGTCGACCCCGTCCGCCTCCATCCACTGGGCGAAGGTGAAGAGGTAGGGATCGGCGATCGAGTAGGCCTCCCCCATCACGAAGGGCCCGGCGAAGGCCTCCGCCTCCAGGTAGGCCCAGCAGGCGCCGACCGACTCCGGCACCTTGCGCCGCATGGCGGCGATGGCCTCGGGCGCGTCGGCCCAGCGGTGGCCGCGCATGCGGTGGGCGTGGGCGACGTGCAGGGTCGCGCAGAGATAGCAGTTGACCGCCTGGAGCCGGGCGAAGGCGAAGGCATCGTCCAGCGGCGCCAGCCCCGCCTCGGGATAGGACTGGGCGACGAAGGCCAGCATGGCCGGCGATTCGGTCAGGATACCCCGCGCCGTCACCAGGGCCGGCACCCGCCCCTTGGGGTTGACCGCCAGGAAGGCCGCGCTGCGCTGCTCGCCCTTCTCGAAGTCGACGCGGTGCAGCCGGTAGTCCGCCCCGGCGTCCTCCAGCGCGATGTGGGTCGCGAGCGCGCAGCTGTCCGGCGCAAAGTAGAGCTCCAGCATGCGACGATCCCTTCCCGGCAAAGCGTCAAGGGATCAAGAGCTACCGCCCCAACGAACCGATGGCAACAGGGCGCCCGGCCCCGCTCCCCGCCGTCTGGCCCCGTGAGGGAATCCCCAGGGCTTCGTCGCTTCTTCACATAAGCGGAGATCGTCGCGGGCAAGCGGGCCCGGGCGGCCGCGACGGCCGGGGCGACTCTGCCGGCCGGCAAGGGGGAAAGGATCGAGCCATGGACGCGCAAACGCTGGTGGACGCCGCGCGTTGCGGACACTTCGTCGGTTTGGCCTTGGGCCTGGGATTGGGTCTCTACGCCGACACCCGGTTTCTGGGCGGCCTGTCCCGTCCGATCGCCGCGGACTATCTCCTGTCCCTGCGGCGGATCCACGGCTACGTCGCTGCGGCGCTGGCGCTCCTCTGGGCCAGCGGGCTCTTTCTCCTGCACGCCCGCACCGGGCTGGACCTGGCCGCCTTCACGCCGAAGCTCTTGACCAAGCTCGCCGTGGTCACCCTGCTGACTGTCAACGCCGTGCTGATCGAATCCGTGGCGCTGCCGCTGCTCGCGCGCAGCATCGGCCGGCACTTCGGCGAGCTGCCGACGGGCTGGCGGCTGCGGCTGTCCCTGGTCGGTGCCCTGTCGGGCGCCTGCTGGCTCAGCGCGCTCGGGCTCGGCGTCTTCGCGGCCTTCAAGACCATGACGCCCGAGACCCTCGCCCTGACGATCGGCGGCATCTACGCCTCGGCGCTGGCCGGCGCGGTGACGCTCGCCGTCCTGGTCCCGTTGTGGCGCCCCACGCGACGCTACCTGACCTCCTTCGACTGACAAAGCCTGGAGTGTGGCAGCTCACACGGACCTGCCAGACAGCCTAGGAACCGGTTGAAGCTCAGTTCGTTCATTTCATGGCGGCGCCAGACGAGCTTCGCCCTCCCAAAGATCTATGGCCAGCTTCAAGAGGGTCGGTTCTGCCAAGAAAATCCCTTCCGGCTGGATGAGCCGAGTGGTCACCGTGAACTTGTAGAGACTCCCGGCCGCCAAGGAGAACGTCAGCTCGAACGGCCGAACCTGCTCGACGATCTCCCCGTCCGCCATCCCCCACGTCCGTACCTCCAGATCCGCGCTGTGCTTTCCTGGGCGCAGGAGTACGGTGTCGGCATTCGAGGGAATGCGCCTCCCGTCGATCGCGAGCGGCTTGCTGTCGCTCAGCGCTATGGAGATCGCGGAAATCTCGCTGCTGGGCCGTTCCCCTCCCTCGTACAGCCTGACGACGACGGGACCATCCGTATCTTCACCCGTCACACGCGCCGGCCCGCAGCCCGCGAGAAAGCCAAGGACTGCGGTCCACGCAAGAGCACAAGCCATCTGCCTCCACATATCTTGGCTCCGAAGTCCGCCAAGGGGAAATCCGGGGCAGGATACATGTTTCCGCTTGCTGACGCGGTCCTATCTCAAAATCCCCTCGGACATGCCAACAGGAGCGCCGGTCCCGATAGACTTGCGACCCAGGCGGTTGTGAAATGGAAGTGCTGTCCCCCGAATTCGAATTCGAACTCCAGAACCTCCATCTCCGGCCGGAAGTACTCGCGCGTGACCTCCAGCTTTCTCTGGTAGGCGGCCTCGTCGGCAACGGGTCTCTTGGAATAGCGCTCGGCGATCCGATCCCAGAACCGGCTCGGCTGCTGCATCGTCATCTCCACTGGCTTGACCGGAATGTGGCGCAAACCCGCGGGGGCCCGCACCGGAGAAAAGGCTTGTCTGTTTCGACCATTGATTGGAGTCGCCGGGGCAAAGGCCGAGAGTTTTTCGCGACGGCAGACTGACGGTCAAGAGGCTGTTCCGAGAACAGTCGGTTTGTCTCCTGGCGCCACCGCACCCCGACCGTGATCCTTAATCAATACCGTCGTATCGAGATAAACCATAAGTATCGGGGCCATATGTCGGATCTTGTCGAACTTTGCTCGATAGATCTTGCATTATGTCATCATCTACTTCATCACCGCTAATGATCGATTGGGCAACTTGGTCAGCGACCTGATACACTTCCAATTGGCTCTTTGGACGGCCGGCTCGCTTACGCCAAAACAACGCTTCAGCAATAAACGCTACCACTTCGTCAAATAACCCACTTATGACTTTCGGTCCTTGTATGTCATTGACCGCGTGAGTCGCCTCATGAATGATCGCTGAACGGTCATTCATTGAAAGCGTCATTGGTCGAGAGAAAATAAAGATATTGGCTGGTGACGAGTAGGCTGCAAAAGACTTGTATCCATAGTTAATATCAACGCCAATCTGATTGTTGAATATTGCGCTAGCGACTTTATCATAATGGCGGCCAAGGATAGTTATTTTCTCCTTCCGGTCTGTACTTAATTGATGCCAGCTCAAAGTGAAATTAATTGTACGTAAAGGATTGGATGTTCCCAAGGTCTCAAGAACGACTTGCTGCGAATTCATGACCTCGTCGGTGTGCGAACCAGGAGAACCTGGAGGGAGATTCGGGAGTGGGCTGAATTTTATCCCTCTACTCCAGAGCAGATCATCCAACTTAGACAGTGTCTGTTGCCCAACGTCGCCATCCTTTGATGCCAACTTCTGATCATACTGGAATTTCCACACTATCTTCTTTGTCTCTGATCCATAGATCCCATCCGGTGTATGGTACTTTTTCGTTGAGATTGGCAATTTGTAACCCAGATCAATTAGCGCTTTCTGCACTAAACGAACTGCATGATTGGCCTCCCCCCGTCGCATCGGGGGAGAATTGGAACGGGCTAGGACCAATCTGCCGTTAGATTTGAAGTGGCCTGATTTAAAGCTCATCGCCCGCCTCCCCTTGTCACCCTTTTGACCTTGATCAGGTCAGATTTATGGCGAGAGAACCCAAACTGGTATCGGGTTGAAGGCGCTATGGATACCCAGGCGAGAAAATCGTTGACATTCTCATCGCTGTATATCCACCAATTACAGTATCACAGTAGTGGAAGAAGGAAACCGATATCGAAGCTCTAGGGGTTGCAGTTCTGTTTCCTGACCAGCTCAGTGGATAGAAGACCTCCCTTCTGCCCCCCCTTTAAATCCCCAACCAGGCCTTCTGCACCTCCGTGTCCGCCACCAGCGCCGCGCTCGGGCCCTGCCACTGGACCCGGCCCTTGCCGAGGACGTAGGCGGTATCCGCCAGCGCGGTCGCGAAGTGGAAGCTCTGCTCGACCAGGAGGATGGTCAGGCCTTCGTCCTTGACCGCCTGCAGGTGCCGCTGCACCTCGCGCACGATGACCGGGGCCAGACCCTCGGTCGGCTCGTCCAGGATCAGCAGCTCCGGGTTCAGCAGCAGGGCCCGGGCGATGGCCAGCATCTGCTGCTCGCCGCCGGAGAGCACCCCGCCGCCCTGGCGCCGCCGCTCGGCGAGGCACGGGAAGAGCCGGTGGATCCGCGCTAGGCTCCAGGGCCCGGGCCGGCGGCCCGCCGCGATGGCCAGGTTCTCCTCCACGCTGAGCGAAGGGAAGATGCCCCGGGTCTCGGGCAGGAAGGAGAGGCCGCGCCGCGCGATCCACTGCGTCCGGCGCCGGGTGATGTCCTCGCCCTCGAAGACCACCCGGCCGCGCCGCGCCGGGGTCAGCCCCATGACCGAGCGCAGGGTCGTGGTCTTGCCCGCCCCGTTGCGCCCGAGCAGGGCGACCACCGCGCCCTTTGGCACCTCCAGTGACACGCCGCGCAGGACGTGGCTCTCGCCGTAGTAGGTGTGGATCTCCTCCAGCGCCAGCAGGGCTCAGTCCTCCGGCCTGCCGAGGTAGGTCCGCTGGACCAGCTCCGAGCCGCGGACCTCCGCCGGCGTGCCCTCGAGCAGGACCTCGCCGTAGTTGAGCACGGTGATCCGCTCGGCGTGGGCGAAGACCACCTCCATCTCGTGCTCGATGATCAGGACGGTGAGGTCGCGCGGCAGGGAATCGATCAGCCGCATCATCATCCCGGTCTCCTCCGGGCTCATCCCCGAGGTCGGCTCGTCGAGCAGCAACACCCGCGGCGCGGCCATCATCGCCAGGCCGACCTCGAGCTGCCGCCGGGCGCCGTAGGAGAGCGCGCGCACCGGCTGGTCGAGCCGGTCCAGCAGGTCGACCGCGGTGGCGACGCGCTCGGCCGCCTCCCGCGCCGCCCGGTCGGCCGCGAGCCGCCGCCAGAAGACGTGGCCCTTGCCGCGCCGCGCCAGGTCGGCGAGCAGCAGGTTGTCGCGCACGGACTCGCTTTCGAAGAGGTTGTTCTTCTGGAAGCTGCGCGACAGGCCGAGCCGGGCGCGCCGGTCCGGCGGCAGGGCGGTGATGTCGCGGCCCTCCAGGATGATCCGCCCGGCCGAGGGCTGAAGCTCCCCGGCCAGCAGGTTGAACAGGGTGGTCTTGCCGGCGCCGTTCGGCCCGATGATCGCGTGGCGCCGCCCGGCCGGGATCTCGAGCGCGACCTCCCGGGTCACCTGCAGGCCGCGGAAGTGCTTGCTCAGCCCCTCGGTGCGCAGCAGCGGCTGTGCCGCGCCGGTCTCAGGCATGGCCGCGCGCCCCCTCCCGCCGCGGCCGCCACCTCTGCCAAAGCTGGGCCGCGGCCCCGACCAGGCCGTTGCGCCCGCTGACCACCACCAGGATCAGGAACAGCCCGAGCCAGAGCCCCCAGTAATCGGTGTAGTTCGACAGCTCGTGGCGCAGCAGGGTCAAGAGGATTGCGCCGACCACCGGCCCGACCAGGGTCGCCAGGCCGCCCAGGATGACCATCACTAGGATCTCGCCCGAGGTCGTCCAGTGCAGCAGCTGCGGGGTGATGAACTGGGTGTGCTGGGCGGCCAGCACCCCGGCCAGCCCGGCGATCGCGCCGGCCAGCGCGAAGGCGCTGGTCTTGTAGGCCCGCACCGGCAGGCCCAGCGCGCGCAGGCGCTGCTCGTTGCTGTGGATCCCGGCGAGCGCCTTGCCGTAGGGAGTCGCCAGGAGCCAGGCCAGCGCGAGGTAGACCAGGACCGCGACCAGGATCGCGGCGACCGCGAAAGTCCGCGGCTCGGCCAGCTCCAGGCCCAGCGCCGAAAGGTCGAGGCGCGGGATCCCGGCCAGGCCGTCGTCGCCGCCCAGGGCCCGGGACTTGAAGACGAACTCGTGGCCCATCTCCCCGAAGGCCAGCGTGATCATGATGAAGAAGATCCCGCGCACCCGGGTCACGATGGCCCCGACCACCAAGGCCAGCACCCCGGTCGCCAGGGGCGCGATCAGTAGCGCCAGGCCGGGCGGCCAGCCCAGGAGGACGGTCAGCGCCGCGAAGCCGTAGGCGCCGAGCCCGAAGAAGGCGGCGTGGCCCAGGGAGACCAGGCCGGTCACCCCGGCCAGCAGGTCCAGGCTCATGGCCAGGACCGCAAAGATCGCGATCTCGGCCAGCAGCTCCAGGCCGAAGTACTCGGCCCGGGCCGCGTACCCAAGCAGGCCGAGGAAGACCAGCCCGGCGACCCCGTCGCGGAAGGTGAGTCCCTTCAGCACGCCGTCACTCCCGCACCGGGAAGAGCCCCTCGGGCTTGACCAGCAGCGCCACGACCAGCAGCAGGTGGATCAGGATCCCGGCGAAGGCCGGGACCAGCACCTGGCCGAAGGTGATGGTGGCGCCGATCAGCAGCGCCCCGACCATGGCGCCCTTGAGGCTGCCAAGCCCGCCGATCACCACCACGATCAGGGCCGGCACCAGGATCGAGACCCCCATCCCGGCCTCGACCGGAAAGGCCGGCAGGGCGATCACCCCGGCCAGGCCGGCCAGGGCGCAGCCGAGCAGGAACACCAGGAAGAAGGTCCGGTCGACGTCGATCCCCAGGCAGCGCGCGGTCTCGGCGTCGTCGACCCCGGCGCGGATCTCGGCGCCCAGGCGGGTGCGCTCCAGCCAGAGGTAGAGCAGGGCGAAGACGCCCAGGCCGACCGCGATGATGAAGATCCGGTAGGCCGGATAGGACTCGCCCAGGATGGTGACCGCCCCCTGGAAGGGCAGGCCCCTGGTCAGGCCGAGCTGGTCCGTCCCCCAGAGGTAGCGCTGGACGTCGATCAGCACGAAGATCAGCCCGAAGGTGACCAGCACCTGGTTCATCGGCCCGGCGAAGCGCAGGCGGTCGATCAGGGTCGCGTAGAGCGCCGCCCCGATCCCGGCGACGATCAGCGGCGCCGCGGCGAAGGCGAACCAGAAGGAGCCGCTCCACAGCGCCAGGGAATAGCCGATCAGCGCGCCCAGGGCGTAGAGCGAGCCGTGCGCCAGGTTGACGAAGTTCATCAATCCGAAGATCACGGTCAGCCCGACCGACAGCAGGAACAGCAGCATCGCCAGCTGCAGGCTGTTCAGCCCCTGCACCAACCAGAACCCGGGATCCGCCAGCATCAGCGGCGCCCCGCAATCCTCTTCCCCCTCGATGGGGCGCGTACGCGCTGTGCTGCGCACGGATCGAGGAGGGGGTGGCGGCCGACAGGCCGCCCGATCGCAATCTTCAAGCGAGATCGCCGAAGAGTACCCCCCACCCTAACCCTCCCCCACAAAGGGGGAGGGAACCTGAGTGCCGATAGCTTCAGCGTGTCCTCCCCTTCACTGTCCTCAACCTTCTCCCGCTGTCATCCCCGGGCTTGACCCGGCGATCCATCGAGCAAGCGGTACCATGGATTGCCGGGTCAAGCCCGGCAATGACAGCGGGGCGTGGTCAATGCAAGGTGCAATGGACCCCATCGACGCCTGCTAGCCGCCGCAGATGTCCGTCGGAGCCATTAGAGTAGAACCACCGCGTCCCGAAAGAAGGAAAACACCCCGAAAAAGCAGCGGGCGCCCGCCGCCCCCGTGTCGGGGTGTGGGCGCCCGCGCCATCTACGCCCGCAAGGGCTACATCGCGCAGCCGTTGACCTCGTCGCGCACGCCCTCGACCTTCTCCAGGACGGTCTGGGTCACCGCGCCGTCCTTGAAGTCGTTGCGGAAGATGTAGATCGACTGCACCACGTTGTTGGTCTTGGGGTCGATCTCCAGCGGCCCGCGCGGGCCGTCGAAACTGACCTTGCGCAGGTTCTCGGCGAGCTTGGCCTTGTCGCCGCCCGAGAGCTTGAGCGCCTCGACGATCAGCCGCGCGGCGTCGTAGCCCTGGACCGCGAACTCCGAGCCGACCTTCTCGTGCTTGGCCTGGTAGGCCTCCTGGAAGCGCTTGTTCTCCGCGGTGTCGATGGTCGGCACGTAGTGCAGCGAGGCTGTGATGCCGTCGGCCGCCTCGCCCTGGACGTGGACGTAGGCCGCCGAGGTCAAAAAGCCGGCGCCGTAGAGCGGGATCTCCTTCTTGAGGCCGAAGGCGTGGTACTGCTTGACGAAGGTGATCGCGGCCCCGCCGGCGAAGAAGGTGTAGATGGCGTCCGGCTCCGCCGCCTTGGCCGCCGAGAGGTAGGGCCCGTAGTCCTTGGTCCCCGAGAGCGGCGGGAAGGCCTCGCCGACCACCTCGCCGCCGGCCGCGGTGAAGGTCGCCTTGAAGGCCTCGATCATCTGGTGCCCGGCCGCGTAGTCCGGCGCCATGGCGTAGACCTTCTTCACCCCCTGGGCCGCCAGCCACGGTCCCATCGGCCGGTTGATCATGCCGTTGGAGAAGGACACCCGGGTGATGTAGGGGCTGCACTTCGGCCCGGTCATGGCGTCGTTGCCGGCGTTGGCGACGACCAGCGGCATCTTGGCGCCGTGGACGAAGTCGCGCAGCCCGCCCAGCACCGCCGAGGAGACGATGCCGGTCAGGACGTCGACCTTGTCCTGCAGGACCATCTTCTTGGCCTTGGCCAGACCCGTGGCCGGCTTGGCCTCGGTGTCGGCCCGCTCGACCGTGATGGTCACGCCCTGGAGCTCGCCGCCGAAGTGCTCGAGCCCCAGGTTGAAGCCGTTCTCGATGTGGCTGCCCAGTCCGGCATAGACGCCGGAGAAGGGCAGCAGCAGGCCGACCTTGACCTCCTCCTCGGCCGCCGCCGGCCCCGGGGCCGCCACCCCGGCCAGCAGGCCGCCCAGAGGCGCACAGAGCGCCAGGACGCCCGCAACGCTACGGATCCTCATCCGCTTTCCTCCCTTTTCCCGAGCCTTCGGCCCGTTGTGATCGCGTTTCTTCCTTGGTTGCGCCGCGCCGGCCCCGCCCCGCGTTCGGGGCAAGGGAACGGGGCCGCCGCGCCAGCCGGACTCTAGCCCAAGCCGGGGTCGGGGAGAAAGGGTCACGCGGCGGCTTGGACGAAGGCCGCGCGACGGCAAGGCGCGGAGGCGGCATTTCCTCGCGTCGAGGGGCCTCGGCGCAGCTTCGTCCCGCGATTGTGCAGTGCAATATTTCTTGCTGCACTGCACAATTTCTGCTAGAATTTCGGTCACTTGGCCGGGTGTCCCGACAGCGTCCTTTGCACGGGACGGCGTTCGGCCAGGCTTGGAGAAAAGCCATGAAAATCAAAGGGAAAACCGCCGTCGTCACCGGGGCGTCGGGCGGTATCGGCTATGCGGTCTGCGAGGAGCTCGCCGGCCGCGGCGCCGGCCACGTGGCGATGGTCGATCTCGACGGCCATGTCGTCGAGGCGGCGGCGCGAATCAACCACGAGGCCGGCCGCGAGGTCGCCAAGGCCTATCAGGGCGATACCCGGGATTCGGACTTCCGCCACGAGGTCTACGACCAGGTCTGCATGGCCCGGGGCGAGGTCAACATCTGCGTGCCCGCGGCCGGGATCGTGCGCGACGCCCTGGCGGTCAAGATCGACAAGGCCAGCGGGCGGGCGCAGGTCTACGACGAGGAGACCTTCCGCCTGGTGACCGAGGTGAACTACATCGCGCCGATCTACTGGGCGATGGAGATGATCGGCCGGGTCGCCGAGAGCCGCTACGCCCGCGGCCTGGGCAAGTGGGGCCCGACGGAGGACATGGAAGGCGCCATCGTCTTCATCGGTTCGGTCGCCTCCCAGGGCAACAAGGGTCAGATCTCCTACGCCTCGGCCAAGGCGGCGCTGGAGGGCGCGGCCTCGACCTTGATGAAGGAGGCCATCTTCCACGGCGTGCGCTGCTCGATCATCCATCCGGGCTTCACCGATACGCCGATCCTGCGGGCCATGGGCAAGGACTACCTGGCCAAGCACGTGCTGCCCGACACCCAGCTGGGCCGCCTGATCAAGCCCGAGGAGATCGCCGACGCGATCTGCTTCATGATCACCAACCAGGCGGTCAGCGGGGAGATCTGGGCCGACGCCGGCTGGCACCCGGCCGCGGCCTGAGGCGCGCACCGGCGCGGCACGACGGCGCCGGCGATCGCCCCGGTCGCCGGCGGAGCGGGTGCCCGACCCGTTCCCTCAAGGGGGTGCGCGATAGAGTGTGGGATATGCCACGCGGCCGAGCGCGCGACCTGCTAGGATTCGGGCCGAGCCGACGCGACCGTCGGCGCAGGACTCCTTGAGACGGGGGACTCGGGGATGGCCGCTCGCGAAATCCGGGGCAAGAGACGAAGCCGCGCCTTGGGCGCCACACTCGCGCTGCTGTTCTGCGGCTTGGCCGGGCCGGCGCAGGCCGAGACCGCGCAGCCCGAACGCAAGGGCCTGCGCGCGCTGGCGCCTCCCGAGAACGCGCTCCGCCTGACGCCCGGCCCCGACGGCCGGGTCCTGATGCAGCTGGACGTCGCGGCCCTGAAGCCGGAGCTTCCCGTCGCGCTCACCCTGCGGACCTTCTGGGACCGGGACGGGACGCCTTACGACTTCGCGCTGGAGGACCCCGATGCCGAGGCGGAGGCAAAGACCGCCACCACCAAAGTCGGCCGGCCGATCCGGCTGAAGGCCGAGGGGATCCCCGAGGGCCGGGTGGTCTGGGGCATCCTCGAGGCAGAGCAGGAGAAGATCACCCATCGCCTGCCTCTGGCTCTGGGCGCCTTCGGCCCCGCGGTCGAGGGCGCGCCGGCCGTCACCGTCTCCGCCGAGGGCGCCGCACGCCTGACCCTGGACGTCGGCCGGCACCGGGCCTTCGGCGAGACGGCGCGCTTTGAGCTGACGCCCTTCACAGCGGCAGGGCACGAGGCGGAGGTCCGCTTCGCCACCGCGACGCCGGAACCGGGCGAGACCACGCGGGACGTCGCGCTGCCCGAGGGCCGGCAGCGGATCACGCTCGAGCTCGACGCCGCCTCGCTGCGAGCCGAGACCGCCTACAGCGGCGCGCTGCGGACCGTGATCGGCGAGCGGCGCTTCATAGAGACCGAGCTCGTCCTGACCCGGCAGAAGTGGCCGCCCGGCCCGAGTTTCCGGCCGATCCCCGACAGCAAGGGCCGGCTGCCCCTCGGGTTGACCCTGGGCGCCGTCGGCGACCAGCCGGTCCACGGCTTCTGGGTCGAGAGCGTCACCGCCGCGACGGAGGATATCGCCCCGCAGGAGCATCTCGCGATAACCCTGGACGGCGAGTCCCTCACGGAGTTCGACCCAACCCGGCCGGAAGACCTCGGACGCCGCATCCTGGAGCCCGGGGTCAGAAAGAACATCCTCGTCGAGGCCAGGACGGACCTGCCCGCGGGAAGCCACGAGGTGACGCTCAAGATCGCCGCCCTCAACGTCGACCCGTCGCGCTGGGAGGAGGTGAAGACCACCCTGGTCGTGCCCCGGCATTGGTTCTGGCCGGTGTTCTGGCTGGTCCTGGCCGTCTTCGCGTCCTACGGCACGACCAAGTGGCTCGCCGCCATGATCCAGCGCCGCAACTTGCGCGCCCGCATCACCGAGATCCAGAAGCAGTCCTGGCTGCGCAGCGACCGCTGGGGCGCGCTGCCGGTGGTCCGAGCCTTCGGGCGGGCCAAGATGGCGGACAAGGCCCTGAGCCATCGCTTCGGCGAGGGCCTGTCGTCCTGGCCGAAGCGGCTGAGCCGCTTCATCACGACCCCCAAGCTGATCGCCGACGAGGTCAAGGAGGTGGAGGACCGTATGGAGGTCCTCAAGCGCCTGAACGAGCTGGCGATCTACTGGAAGGCCGCGCCCTCGGCCACCGGCGTCACGGTGAGCGGCGTCGATGACAGGATCGTCAAGCGTGCCCAGAAGGCCCTGCGCGGGATCGTCGACCGCCTCGGCCAGCTGCAGGAGCGCGAGGCGGTCGACGACGCGATCCTGGCCGACATCGCGGCCCTGGAGGCCTGGGAAGACCGCCAGAAGCTGGAGGCCGGCTACTGGGCGAGCCTGCGGGTCGACATGCAGTTGCTCCTGGACAGCGTCGACCTGGACCGCTTCGACTTCGACGACGCGCCCCGGCAGCGCCTGGCGGCGGGGCTGCGGGCGGCGCTGGAGGCCGCGCCCGACGATTCTGCCATCTCGGCCGCGCTCGACGCCGCCGAAGCGGTGGCGGAAAAGGGCGTGGGCCCGCTTCGGGAACGCCTGACCCCCCTGCCGGCCGGGATCGCCGACGCGAAGGCGACCGAAAGCGACCTCCAGGCCCTGGAGGACAGCGATCGGGAGGTCGTGCGAAGGCTCAGGGCGGGGCTCGACCCGGGGACCGCGCCGGGGACCCTGAACGGGATGATCCGGATGGAGCAAAGCTACATCTGGCTGAAGCTGATCTGGGAACAGCGCGGCGACGACCAGCGCCGAAGGAACCTCGTCGACCAGGTGCGCCAAGACAGGCCCTTGGAAGAGGCCCTGAAGGAGTTCGACGAAGAGGTCTGGACGCGCCTCAAGGTGCCGGGCGTGATCAAGGTGGTGCCGCCGGACGCCCAGAGGCGGGTCGAGGAGTTCCAGCCCATCGACTTCAAGGTCGAATGCGCCGATCCGCTGGCCGACACCTACCTCTTCAAGCACGGCCTGGAGTACGAGTGGACCATCGACTGGGGCGGCGAGCGGCTGCTCAAGCTGATTACGCGCTCGACCGTCGTGACCCAGTTCATTCCCAAGAGGGACGTCGAGGTGAAGGTCGGCGTGCTGGTCCGGCGCGGCCGGGACTCCCTGCGCATCGGGCTGCCGCCCGAGGAGCCGGAGGCCGAAACGGGGGCGGAGGCGCCCGGCGAAGCGGCCGAACCCCTTGCCTGGGCGGCACGCTTCAAGACCCACCAGACCAGCGCCTTCGACCACCTCTGGCCGACGCCGACGCCGGAGCTGATCGGGATCGCGATCGCCCTCGCCCTCGCCCTCTTGACCGGCCTGCAGTCGAACGTCTTCGCGGCGGCGCTGGTGGGCTCCTGGAAGGAGGACCTCGCCCTGATCGCCTGGGGTGTCGGCGCCGATCAGACCAAGAACCTGCTCGCCAACCTGGACAGCCTCACCAAGGGCAAAGGGCCGGCCGGGACCTGACGCCCCGCGTTCAGCCGTCGCGGCCGTGCCCGGGGGCGACCTGGGGGAGCCAGAGCTCCATCCGGCTCTTGAGGGTGTAGCGCTTTCTGCGGAACACGCGCCAGCCGATCGGGGTGTGCACGACGTCGTAGATCAGCTTGCGGTTCTTGACCTTCGACGCCGCCATGCCGGCGAGGAAGACGGCGTCGGCGAAGTTCCAGTCGCGCTTCTGCGCCTTGTTCCGGAAATCGGTCCAGGCCATGTAGAGGTAGTCGTGCACGATGCTCGCCTCGAGATGGGGGCCGATCGGCCCGACGAAGGACCAGAGAAGGTCCGGGACCGAGGCGAGGTCGGTGTAGAGGCCGCGCGGCGCCTTGATGGTCAGCGGGTAGGGATCGCCCGCCTTGGGGTGCACGGTCAGGCTCACGCGGAAGTTGGCGGAGAGCTGCCACAGCGATCGCGGCCTCTTGTCGACGTGGACCTTGGCGTGGCGGACGAACTTCAGCTCGTCCAGGTAGGTAAAGTCCGTGATCTTGTCGATCTCGCCCGTGGGAAAGGGGTCCGGGCCGGGGTTCCATGCTGCCATCGTGTCCTCCTGCAGGATCCTGCTTTGACCGCCGATCGAAGCGGCAGGCTATCCCCCGGCGGAACCCGGTGACTGTGGCTTTTCCCTCACCGCCGCAAGGGCTGGCAGGCGGCGGGTCGCCGCGCGCCATCGAATTGGTCAGGACCAAGACTCTTTGGTAAGACTTGGCGGATGAGGCGTGAACGGCCAGCGAAGCGCAGCCGCCATGGCGCCGGCCCGGACCCCGACGGGCGGATGACCGCCGGGTCACCTGCGTCCCGACGCATCGGCGGGCCGACATGAGCCACGGGCCAGCGGACGCCGCCCCCCTCCCGCCCCTCGATCTCGGCGGTCTTCCGCTCTGGCTCGTGGAGCAAGGCATGCGGGGCCTGCCGGTGGGCGAGCAAATCGCCGGGTTTTGCCGGAGAGTCTATGACGCCGGCTTTCCGATGAAGCGGGCGCAGATGGGCATGTACACGCTTCATCCCCGCTATGGCTCGCACACCTTCGTGTGGCGGCCCGGGGCCGAGGGGATAGAGCATGTTCCGCGCGAGCGCGCGATCCAAAGCCGTGACGTCTATCTGAAGAGCCCCGTCCACCATATGCGCAGCAAGGGCCTCCTGGCCCTGCGCCGGCGGCTCGATGTGGGCGACCCGGAGGAGTTCGTCCTCTTCCCCGAATTGCGCGCGGAAGGGCTGGTCGACTATGCGGCGCAGATCGTGCCCTACGACTCCACGCAGCTGGAGCTCATCGCGAAGGGACTCGACGCGGCCGGCGCGCTCGACGGGATCTTCTTCTCCTGCGCCACCGACCGGCCCGAAGGCTTCGACGACGGCCAGCTCGACCAGGTCGTCCAGGCGCTTCCCTATCTGGCGATCTGCGCGAAATCGCGCCTGACCTACGATGTCGCGAGCACGGTGCTCGAGACCTATCTCGGCAGGGACGCCGGTCACCGGGTGCTGACGGGCGCGATCGAGCGCGGCTCGGCCGAGGCCATCCGCGCCGTCATCTGGTTCTCCGATCTGCGCGGCTTCACCAGGCTGACCGACAGCCTGCCGCGCGACCTCCTCATCGCGGCGCTCAACGACTATCTCGAGGCGATGGCCGAGCCGGTCCAGGCCAACAACGGTCAGATCCTCAAGTTCATGGGCGACGGCCTGCTCGCCACCTTCGACCTGACGGGGCGCGACGATGCGGCCGTGTGCCGGGACGCCCTCGCGGCGGCGGCGGACCTGCGCGCGTCCTTTCCGGCCCTCAACGAGGCCCGCGAAGCCGCCGGAAAGCCGATCATGGACTTCGGCTTGGCCTTGCACCTGGGCGAGGTCTTCTACGGCAATATCGGCGCCAGCGAGCGGCTCGACTTCACCGTGGTCGGACCGGCGGTCAACGAGGCCAGCCGCATTCAAGCGCTCTGCAAGTCCCTCGACCGCAGCATCCTGATTTCCAGCACCTTTCAAGAGTCCGCCGGCAGCAAGCTCGGGCTGGAATCCCTCGGCCTTCACGCGCTTCGCGGCGTCCGGGAGCCGCAGGAGCTCTTCGGCCTCGCGGGCTGAAGCGGGATCCGCCGTCGGGCGGCGCCGGATCGAGCGGGGACCGAGAACACGCTGGGCACTGCCCTTCGATAGGTCAGAGCATGATCGTCGGATCTCTTGCCTGGCGGTAGCGACCGCAGCACCTTTTCAAGCAGCGGGTCTCGAGATTCCGGCGCGAGTCCAAGACACCCCGCTTCCGCGGCGGCGCAAATCGCCCTTCTCTCGACCCTCTATGAAACAGATCAACGCACAACCCAGGATTGCCGGATAACTTGTCGACCATGGCCAATCCGATCGAGGTCTCGACGGCGACGTCGGCCCGCGGACCTCGGTCATCAGAGAGGAGGCAATCGAAAAATGGTGAAACCAAGTCTCGAGGTATCGACGGTTGCGAGAAGGATCGCCGGCCTTGTCAGCAGCGCAACGGCGGCTGTCATTCTATTTCTGGCGCTGCCCGCCGCCGCGACAGATGCCAGATCTTTTGCGGATTTCGAAGTGCTTTGCCAGGTTCTGGATGAGACGGGTCTGAACGAGAAAGCGGAGTTCAGGGGCGGTGAAACGGCGATCCTGCGCCTGGCGATGAACATTCCCGAAGACGTCTACGATGATCAGATCGACGTGCAGGTCTTGGCCGAGATCAAGGTCAAGGGCTTCAAGTACCGGGTCAGGCTTCCCATCCTCGACGTCGATATCCCGGAGCGGCCCGAACGCTTTTCGATCGACGGCTATACCCCGGATCTGCAGACCTTCACCCCTTTCCGGCAACTGGACACCTTCAATGATGTCGACTTCGATGCGCAGGTTGCGGTCAAGCTCCCCGACAACGTGCCGAACACGAAGTTCACCTTGAAAGCCATAGGGACGATCAAGGGCGCCGGTAAACAATCGTGCAAGCAGAATGTCAGGTTGATCAGATGAACTTCGGGCCGGCAGCCGTCACCCGCGGCTCTCGGGGAGCTCGGCATAGACCTCCAGGACGTTGCCTTCGGGGTCTGTGAAGTACAGCGTGCGGTGGCCCCAGGTTTGGTCGCGCGGCGGATCGAGCACCTCGACGCCGCAGGCCTTCAGCTCTTCGTAACAGGCGTCGACCTCGTCTTGGCCGACCCGAAAGGCGAGCTGCACCGCCGGCCCCTCGACGCGGCGGCCCTCGAAGGCGCCGTCCAGCGGCCGCAAGGCCAGCGCCGTCGTGCCGATCTGGAACCGGATCCAGTCGGCGCGTTCGTAGACGATATCGAAGCCCAGGACATCGCGATAGAAACGTCGCGCCGCCCGGAGGTCGCGGCAGGGCAGGACGACGTAGTCGAGCGACGCTATGGCTTTCAGGGACATCGGCGGCCCGAACCCGATCTAGGTTTCGCCGTCCTGGTCCGGCAGATCTTCGGGCCGCTTGCCGCCGCGCATCGGCAGGACCTTGCCCGAGGGCGCGGCGGCGGCCGCCTCCGGGGCCGCCGCCAGGGCGCCCTGCTGGTAGACATGCACGTCGCGTTGCGGGAAGGGGATGGTGATGCCCGCCTCGCGGAAGGCGGCATCGATCGCGAAGCGCAGGTCGCTCGAGATCGCCAGGTAGTTGTTCATGTCGCGGATGAAGAAGCGCAGCTCGAACAGCAGCGCGCTGTCGCCGAAGTCCATGAACACCACATAGGGCTGCGGCCAGGGCTTGATGCCGGGATGCCCCCTGGCACAGTCGAGCAGGACTCGGCGGACCTGGTCGGTGTCCGAGCCGTAGGCGACGCCGACCTTCAGCTCGATCCGGCCGGAGCGGTCCTTGTACATCCAGTTGGTGACCCGGCCCGCGATCAGCTCGGAGTTCGGGATGATCACCGAGGCATTGGAAAAGGTCAGGATCTCGGTGCTGCGCACGCTGATGCGCTTGACCGTACCTTGGTCCTGGCCGACCACGATCCAGTCGCCGACCTTGATCGGCCGTTCGATCAGCAGGATCAGGCCCGAGACGAAGTTGTTGACGATGCTCTGCATCCCGAAGCCGATGCCGACCGAAAGCGCGCCGGCGATGATCGCAAGCCCGGACAGGTCGACGCCCGCGGTGTCGATGCCGACCAAGGCCGCCAGCACGAAGCCGGCGTAGCCGAAGCCGGTGTTGATCGCGTTGCGCACGCCCACGTCCATGCGCGTCTGCATCAGGACGCGCCGGTTGATGAAGCGCTGCAGGAAGCGGACCACCATGATCAGGACGACGAAGACCGCGATGCCGATCAGCACGTCGGCCGGCGAGAAGCTGCGCCCGCCGACCGAGATCCCGGACAGGGCCCAGCCGATGCGTTCGAAGACGTTGTCCCAGCGGCCGCCCCAGAGCGGCACCAGGAAGACCACGACCGCGGAGAATATGGCGATGTCGATCAGCAGCAGGGTCCAGACGAAGATCGGGCTGGGGGCCTCGTCCGGCGCCGGCGGCTTGTCGTCCGACGAGGTCAGGACCGCGGCCAGATCACGCGCCAGGCCGTGAAACACGACGCCGAGCAGAAGGATGCCGGTGCTGACGACCATCCGTTCGCCGATGTAGATCGCCAAGACGCCGTAACCGATGAGCGATACGGTCGGCACCGCGATGGCAAGGCCGGTGATCAGCACGCGAAACACCAGCCACCAATTGCTTCGGCCCTCGGACTCCTCCAAAGGCGGCTCCGGCGTCTCGCCGGCCCTGGCCGCCACGGCTCGCGCGTCCTCCTCCGGGGACAGCCACAGCCGATTGTCGAGGGTCGTCGCCAGGAACACCACGGCTATCGCGCCGTCCACGACGAAGGCATAGGCGTATCGCAGCGAGAGGGAGGGCTCGACGGCCGCGAAGGAAAAGAGGATCAGCTGATCGATGCCCAAGATCACCGCGAGCGTGACCGCGCGGCGATACCAGAGGCGCGCCGCCAGATCGCCCAGATTGACCAGACGCCAGTGCGGCATGGAGGGAGACAGCAAGGCCTTGGGCAGGCCGCGCAAGAGGCTGACGGCAACCACCGCGAAGAGAACGCCGAGCGCCAGGCTCTGGAACGGCCCGAACATCAGGCCTCGGCTCAGCAGCGCGCCATAGGCGGCCGCGACCACCAGGATCGGAATCGCGACATTCGCCGTGGTCTCGGCGAAGCCGGCCAGGACGCGCGTGCGGTAGCTCGGCTCTTCGATCTCGGGATCGCGCGCGAAGTGCCGGAGCAGCCAGCGGCGCAGGTACCAGCCGAGGGCGCCTGCCGCAAAGACGGCGATGAAGATGCCGGCGAGATAACCGCTTCCGGCCGCGCCGACTTCTGGCGAATTGTACCACTGCCCGGGCACGGTCAGGATTCGGCCGGACCAGATCGCGAGATCCGCGACGGCGCTGGACCAGGTATCGAAGGACAGCACGGAGGGAGTTCGCACCAGAAGCTCGGCCGTCAGGACCTCGCGCTGCGCGTCGGCGATCTGGTCGACCAGCAGGCCGGTCGCTTGGATCAGGACGTCGATCGACTTGAGCTGCCCCGCGGGCGTGGTCAGCAGCTCGTTGAGGTAACGCCGTTGCGACGCCACGGATTCCGCTTCCGGCGCCGCGCCCTCCGTCGGCGGCGGGCCCAGGGCATCGACCAGCGCGTTGAGCCTGGACACCTCCGTCTGCAGGGGCCTCCGGACCTCGTTCAGCTGCCGCCGCACCGCGTCGACCGTCGAATCGAGCTCGGCGAGGACGGCCGGGGAGAGGTCCGCGTCCTGGAGCTGGGCGTCGACCCGCTCGAGGATCCGGGTCCAGCGCTCGATGCGTTGCCGCAACTCCTCCTGGCCCGGCCGGGCCGGCGGCATCGCCTCGGCCGGCGCCGTTGCGGCCTCGCTCGGCACTGCGCGGGTTTCGGTCGGCGCGGCTTGGCCCGAGGTGGCTTGCGCGAAGGCCGGACCGCCGGTCGCCAGCAAGGCCGCGACCAGGGCGGGGATCAGCCAAGCGCGGGACATGGCGTCAGTCTGCCCATCGATCCTGATCCCTGACTCCTTCGGGTGACCTGCCCCGGGACGCTCTGTCTACGAGCCGAACTCGGCCCCCAGCTTGCCGCTAGAGCGGGATGACATGAAGCCGATCCAGCTTCATGTCTGAATCCCGCTCTCTTTCAACAGTTTAGAGCACGATTCAGACAAGAGGTCGATTCGACCTCATGTCATCGTGCTCTAGGCGCCAAGATCCGGGGTCCGGGCGGTCCTGCGCCGACTACTCCTGCTTTGCCTCGACCAGCAGCAGGCCGGCCTGTTCCTTCACGGTCCAGCCCAGCGCCTCGATCCCGGCGCGGGCCGGCTGCGAGACCCGGCCCTCGAACCAGAGCTCGGCGCTCTTGACGTCCGCCGCAGCCGCCTTCTCCTCGGTCAGCTTCTGGGTGATCGCCGCGGCCTCGGCCGACCAGAGCAGGTAGTCGAGGGGGAAAATCCCGACCAGGCGGCCTTCCTTGGTCTTCTGCACGACCAGCTCGCCGACCTCGACGATGTCGGTCGCCGCGACCTTGTTGTGGAAGTTGGACATCATCTCCGCGCGCTGCTGGAAGTAGCGGGCCATGGCCTTGTCCGGGGCGCCGCCGGCCTCGGTCAGGAAGAGCTCGCGGCCCTGCGCCTCCGGCATCCGCTTCAGCGCCTCGACCAGCAGCAGCTTCTCCAGGGGCGAGTAGTTGTAGTTGCGCAGGAAGGTGGCGACGATCCCCTCGTCGATCTCCATTTCGAGGAGTTCCTTCTCGTGGATCTCGGTGAGCTGCGCGGGCGGGTTGTCGATCAGGACCTTGTTCATGTCTTCGGTCAGGCTCAGCGCGAGCACCGGGTACTCCAGCACGGTGTCCTGGGTCGCCACGCCCATGCCCACGCTGGCCGTCATGCCGCCGGCGAAGGCCGCGCGGGCCACCGACACCAGGGCCTCCTGCAGGGGCTCCCAGTCGGTGTAGGGATCGACTCCGAGCTCGACCGCGAAGGCCCGCTTGGTCCCCGCCCAGCCGGCCGCGGCGGAGAGCGCGCCTTCCTGGTTGGGATCGTCCGAGGTGATCGAGTTGGCGATGTTGCCGAACCAGCGCCCGACGCCCTTGACCGCGCCGCTGGTGGTCTCGATCGGCGAGGTGACCACGTTGTAGGCGCCTTCGATCGGCGACAGCACGCCGTTCTTCAGGCCCTCGCCGAACTGCCCGGCGCGGCTCATGGAGTCCAGCGTCTTGAGCGCCTGGATCTCCTGCAGGCGGACCCTCAGCCGGTAGTCGCCGACCGCCTCGAGCTCGCCCCAGTCGGTGGTCAGGGCGTAGGTGTTGATGTAGCCGTCGTTCCGGGCCTCCGGCCCGACCGAGAAGCCCTCGCCGGACATCATCTTTTGCGGCACGAAGTCCGTGGCCTTGAAGTTCTGCGGGACCTTCTCAAAGTCCGCGGCGCCCGCCGCCGCCGGCGCCAGAAGCCCCGCAAGCAGAATCAAAAGCGCGCGCTGCCCGCCGCTGCGACCCATCGTCGTTCCTCCCAGTTTCCGGGTCCGGCCCGCCCCCCGGGCGGATCGCCGGTCGTGCTCCCAAGACGAGCGAGCCTAGCACCTTCCACCCGCGGCGAGCCATGATTTAGCTCTCGCGCCTCCTGCGCCCCGGCCGCGGGTCTGGCCGGCCGGCGGCCGCGCTGGCATGCTCCTCCGGAGGCCGCCGCCGGAGAAGGATCACGCGATGCGCGCAGTCGCCTGGTTGCGGGTCAGCTACTGGTCCGGGGCCGTCGCCGACGTCCTGGTGGGCGTGCTGACCCTGATCCCGGACAGGATGGGCGAGACCGAGATCCGCTACCCCATGGCCCTGGCCGCGACGGTGATGTTCTGCTGGGCGGGCCTGCTGGTCTGGGCCGACCGCCGGCCGCTCGAGCGCCGCGGCGTGCTGCTGCCGACCATCGCGGTGGTGCTCGGCCTCATGGCCTCGGGCGTCTACGCCGTCGCCGCCGGCATCCTGCCCCCGGCGCGCATCGTCCCGACCAGCCTCCTGGGCGTCGTCCTGACCGCGCTCTTCGTCTTCAGCTATCGCAAGGCCGGCCGGGTCGAAGCCGAGCGACTGGCTGCTGAACGTCCCTTGCGCTAGCCTCGGCATCCGGGAGATCGTCGCAGCGAAGACAAGGAACGGGGGGCCGGGCATGGCCAAGGAGATCGAACGCAAGTTCCTGGTCGCCGGCGCGGGCTGGCGCGCGCAGGCGACGGGCAGCCGCGCGCTGCGCCAGGGCTACCTGGCGCAGACCGAGAGGCTGGCGATCCGGGTCCGCATCCTCGACGAGGCCGAGGCCTACCTCACCTTCAAGTCCGCGCTTCCCGGCACCACCCGCGCCGAGTTCGAGTACCCCATCCCCCTGGACGACGCCCGCGAACTTCTGGCCCTGGCCGAGGGCCTGGTGATCGAGAAGCGCCGCCACCTGGTGCCCCTCGGCGGCCTGACCTGGGAGGTCGACGTCTTCGCCGGCGCCCACGCCGGCCTGGTCCTCGCCGAGATCGAGCTGCCGGCCGAGGACACCCCTTTCGAGCGCCCCGACTGGCTCGGCCGCGAGGTCACCGGCGAGCGCCGCTACTACAACGCCAGCCTCGCCCTCGAACGCCCGGACGCCGACGCCGGACAGGACTGAGGGGCCGGCACCCGGTGCTCGCCTGTCGCCTCCCCAAGTCTGAAATCGGCGGCGATCCGGACCCCGCTGCCCGCCGCCCCGAACGGCCGGGAATGGCCAGGTCCCGACATGCCAAGGCTCTGCGTCTGGTAGCCCCGGTTGCGCGATTTTGGCGGGGCCTGTCTGTCCACCCCCTTCTTGAACGATCGCTGCAGGCGACAAAGTTGATCGATATTCTGATCTTGGAGAAAACCCACAGTCTTGGAATCAGGATGCAGCTCATGTTCGCGCGTCGTCCGGTGTCGGTTCTTGCGAGTGTCATACTCTGCGCCTCGGTCAGTTCGGCACAGGCGGACTCCCCGCAGGCATGGGAACGCATCTCTCTGGCCGAGGCTGGGTTCTTGCCGGATGTGGGAGAGCAGATTGATGACGCCGTCGAGACAAAGGAGTTTGACAATCTCCATGCCGTCATCGTTGCCAGAGGCGGGAAGCTGGTCCTGGAGCGATACTATGAAGGCGAGGACAGGCGCACCCGGGGGCCAGCTTTGGGCGTCGTCAAGTTTGGCCCCGAGGTCAAGCACGACCTCCGTTCCGTCACCAAGAGCATCGTCGGCCTGCTGTACGGGATTGCACTGGCCGATGGAAAAGTCCCCGACCTAGATCAGTCGCTTGTTGGCCAGTTTCCGGCCTACGGGGATCTCGCAGCCGATCCCAAGAGAGGTCGAATGACCGTCCGTCACGCTCTGTCGATGACGCTCGGAACCGCGTGGGACGAGGGTTTGCCCTATTCCGATCCGCGCAATAGCGAGACCGCGATGGATCGGGCAGCCGATCGGTACCGCTACGTTCTGGAGCGGCCGATGGTCGCGGAACCTGGCACCCGGTGGACCTACAATGGCGGCGCGACTGCAGTGCTTGCGAAACTGATCAGTCGAGGCACCGGACGGCCGCTGCTCGACTACGCCCGCGAGACCCTGTTCGAACCGCTGGGAATCGCCGACGTGGAATGGGTCGCCGACTCGGACGGCGAGCCCTTTGCGGCTTCTGGTCTGCGCATGCGCCCACGAGATCTCGCCAGGATCGGCCAGCTGATCCTCGATCGCGGAACCTGGGGCGACTCTCAGCTGGTGCCGTCCGAATGGCTCGATCAATCCGTGACGCCAACGGTTCGAGCGAATGATATCGAATACGGCTATCATTGGTGGCTCGGCAAAGTGCGAGGCACCGATCAGCCTTGGATGGCCGCCTTTGGCAACGGCGGCCAGTGCCTTTTCATCGCCCCGAGCCTGGAGCTCGTGGTCGTGATCACGGCCGGCAACTACAACAAGCCGGGCGATCAGGATCTGCCCTTCGCCGTCATAGACAAGGTTGGAGCAGCCCTGCGAGACCGGTGAACGCCAGCCCCCATAACGGCGACGAATGACCGCTTGGGGTCATGTGTAGCCCCGTCCGCAGTTCCCGCCACACGCCCGGACCGGCACGGCCACGAAAGGTGACCTTCGCGTCCCTTCGCCTTCCGTTGAGATCCTGCCCCCGATGCCCTACCCTGGCTTGCGTCGTTCCAAGAACCTGTTTCAATCCCGTTTTGTGGAGTTCGGAGGCGACCCCATGGCGGTCCGACATGTCCCGGCGATTGCGGCTGCGGCCTTGCTGCACGCCCTGGTCTCGCCGGCCGACGCGCAGATCTTCGACGGTCGCCCCGACGCGGTCGTCTGCCCCGTGGCGGAGATATCCGGTCGGCCGGGCGGAGACGTCGTGTTCCATCTCGTTTGGCGGGACGACGAGGGCACCACCTACTACGCCCCCATGGGCACGCTCGCCTTTCGGCTCGAGATCGGCGCGGACGGCGTGGTCCGGGCGCCGAAGCTCGAGGGCTGCGACGGCAAGACCGTCGAGCAATTGCGCGCCTCCGGACGCGCCTTCTTCTACGGCTAGCGCGGGATGACAAGAAGCCAGTTCGGCTTCATTTCTGAATCCCGCCCTCTTTCAAAAGCCTAGGGCATTATCCGATCAGATGGAATCGTTCTGCGATCCATCTGGCCGGATGTAATGCCCGAACTTCAAGGTATTGGCGCACGACTCCCGGCCAGACGCGAATGCGTCTGATCGGGAAGTGCGCTAGAGCACGGCCGCGCAGCGGGACGTTGTCCGATCGGATTGGATCGCGCCGCGATCGATCCGGCCGGAGGTAACGCCCCGCCGTCGGAGTGTCGGCCCACGCCTCCCGATCGGACGCGAAGGCGTCCGACCGGGACCCGCGCTAGCTGGTCACGCCGCGCGCCGCATCCAGGGCTTCGCGCAGCTCTTCGGCCCAGGCGTCGACCGAGTCCTTAACGTCCGCCCAGTTGCTCCACGGCGTCGCGCTCATGTGATCGCCGCTGCGACGCGCCACGACGACGGATTCCAGCTGCTTGCTGGAGGCGTCGCGAAACGCCGCCTCGATCGTGATGGAGCCGACCGTCGCGGCGACGGGGCTGCCGATAAGCTGAACGGCATTGTAGGCGGCGCTCGGCACGCTGAGGTCGACGATCGTGATCTGGATCTGCAGCGTCCCCGCGGACGGGCTGTCGACGACCTTGTATCCGCCGTCCTTGAGCTGCTTGCCGATCGACTCGACGAAGTACGCCTGGATCTCCTTCAGCTTCGCCTGATCGAGGTTGCGCATGTCCTCGTTGTTGTAGACGACCTTCACCGGATCGATGATGAACTTGTCGTAGACGGCGAAATCGACGCCCTCGCGGTCGTAGACAACGATCCCTTCTTCGTTGGGGGACCGGGCCAGCCCCGAGACGTCGTTGACGAATTTGTAGTCTTCGATTTTCACCTCTTTCTGCTGAGTCGAGTCACAGCCTGCCGACCCCAGGGCGACAAGAACCGCAAGCATCGATAACGCAAACCCCCGAATCACGGACATCAGTCAGTCCTCCTCCGCGTCTGCCCACCGCGGACCTTCGATCCGCCGCGGCAGACCCTCCCAACGCGCCAGCGCTTTGTACCGCACTATGGCATGCCCTTGCGCCGGCGCGCATAGGAAGAAGTTCACTCGACGTGGGTCGCGCGACCGGAAGCCGGGGCGTCAGCGCCGGTCCGTGGGATCGCCGAGGGGTTTCAAGAAGCCGTCCGCCCATTCGACGAACGCGCGGTGCAGCGCCGGCGGCATGGGCTTCATGACCCGCGAGCCCTCGGGCCGTCCCCAATCCTGCCCGAGCTTTGCCCAGAACACCTGGCGTTCCTCTGCGAAGACCTGGATGAACTCCTGGAAGACGTCGTCGTCCGTCGGGCCGCCGAACTCGACGGTGAAGGCTTCCCGGTTGAAGCGGCGTCGCACGGTGCCGTCGCCCGGGGCGCGAAGTTCTCCCAGGGTGTTGGCGAGGCTGATGACCCGCCAGATGATCTCTATGGGAACAACGTCAGGGTGCCGCCTGCCGCCGGGCATGGCCGTTCGTCCTCCGCGTCAGCGCTTGCGAGGCTAGGAGCGGATGGTTAACGGGACCTTAAGCAAGACCGCGCGTGACGCGGCCGAAGCCCCGGGGCCGTCGTCCGGTGATTCACCGGACCCGCAGCGACGGACCGTTTCGCGCCTGCTCGGCAGTAATGCCAAGGGGCGCTGATAATGACTCATTTGGCCGGGGCGAGCTTCCCGAGCTCGAAAGCGCGTCATTTCGTCGTGACGAGGCGGTAGCCCAAGTCGCAGGCATCGAGCTTCAGCAGTTCGGCATGGCGTTTCGCCCAGGCGCCGCTGTCCAGGTCGTGCGCGAGGCTCCTCATGGCTTCGGATACGTCGCCGACCGCCCAGAAGGACGACATGGCGGCGCGAACTGCGGGATCGAGATAGGCCCGGGGCCGCCGCCAATAGGCGCAGAGGAAACCGTCCGTGCAGTCATGCGGAATGGGAAGGGCCGAAATCTCGACCGGCCCAAGCCAATCCTCGTACGCCGTCATCCCTGGCATCCGTGCCTCGTCCAGGGCCACGAGCGCCGGGACGTAGTCCGCAAGCCAGAACCCCCGGAACGACGGATCGTAGGTCAGCACCACGACCCGGCCCCGGGTCACGCGACGCATCTCCTTGAGGCCCTTCGCTTTGTCGGCCCAGTGGTGAAGCGTCAGGATCGCCATCGACGCATCGAAGGCCTTATCGTCGAAGGGGAGGTCTTCGGCATGACCCTGAACGACGGGGGCCGCCGAGGCGCCCCGCTGTCGGATCATTTCCATCGAAGGCTCGAGAGCCGTGACCTGCCTGTCGGCGGGCTCGTAGGAACCCGTGCCGGCGCCGACGTTCAGGACGGTTCTTGCAGATCCCAGAGCCCGCCCGATCGCCGTCTCGATCCGGGAGTCGGGTCTCCTGAGATCGGAATAGTTGACCCCGATCGTATCGTAGGCGCTGCGCATGGGGCCGGGTAGCATGCCGCGCCGGATTTGTCAGGGAGTCTCCGCTTGGTCCGCAAAGCCGACCTTCCAACGAAGATGAATGAACCTCCGCTTCGGGTCGTTCTTCCCTGTCACCGACCGTTACCACAGACTTCTGGAAACGGGTGCAGTGCGGTCCTCCCGGACTCCGATGTCTGAAACCAGGGGCTAGCCGGACCCTGCCGCGGGCATGGCGTCGAGGGCAAGGTGTAGCCAACTCTGGTCATTGGTCCACGAGCCTGAACCACGGAGAGGCTACGACCTCAGAGGTCAATCCTGATAGAGTTTCAGACCAAATGCGCGATGCGCCGCTTGTGTGGGATTATAGGAGAGCGCTTTGCGGTTCACATTGGTTTATCAAGGGGATCTTCCTCCAAAGGCAAGGTCCTCGGAGAAGTGGCGTATCCGGCGGGAGATCGAGCCTCAGCTTCGCAAGCTATGGACTGTGCCCCCATTCACTGAAATCGCAAATGCTTCGCTCTGCGGGTCCGATCTCCTGGGAGAGGGGTACCGGGCAAAACGGATCGGCTGAGGCTGATTCGCGCGGAGCTCGCAGCTGATCGACTCTCCCCCGGGAACCATCAACTCGACGAGAGAGACCGCCATAGCGTCACGAATTGGCAGAGGCAGGCGAGAGCTGGACCTCATTTGTCGGAATGGGTGAAATGACCCAGTTTGGCTTCGCCGCCGTCAGTCTGGGGATCCCCCAACGATGTGCTCACATTGAAAGCTTGATGAAGAATGCCACGTATGGCGATCTAGATTCTCGAAAGTCGGGTGCGATAGGGAGAAAACGAGATGCTAAAGCGGATTCTCTTGCCTGTAGATGGTTCTGAACCTTGCCTAAGAGCGGTGAGCTTTGCAGCAGAATTGGCTGCGGAACTCCAGGCCTCGATCTTGTTGCTGCACGTCCTGGACAAATTGCCGGCCCGCCGGCAGCTCAAGGATTACTTGACAGCTTTGGAGAAGGACCCAGCCTTACATGAGGCGGAGATCGAGAGTGTCCGTAGCGCCCTATCGAAATCAGGAGAAGATCAAGGCATGGAAATATTGGCGGACGCGGAACAATTGCTTAGAGAAAGGGGGGTTAACGAAGTAAGCACGGCAATCCGCGATGGTGACCCTAGCACAGAACTATTGCGCGCAGCGGAAACAGGTAAGTATGACATGATCATTATGGGCCGGCGCGGCCTTGGTAGTCTCAAGGGTCTTTTCATGGGCAGCGTGTCGCAAAAGATCTCGAGTCTGGCCAATTGTGCCGTAGTCACGGTCAAATAGATTGGCTGTTGCCCACAAAGTTCGGCGCGTCCGAAGGTCAGCGCCATGTCACTTTTCACTACCCTCGTCGTCACCCCGCAACGTCCGCTTTCTGATCCGAAATCGGCCGCCCAGGCGGCCGACCCGATCGGCCGTTCCTGGCCGGTTCCCGCCACTGGCGCTGTTGCCAGCTTAATGACGGGAACGGGTCACACCTTGCCGTGGGACGGACCTTCACCGCATGTCCGGACCCGGCACTACAGTGGTCGCAATCGCCTCGAAAACAGATATTGGCTCCGACGGGTCCGGAGTTGGGGCCAACCCGGACGTGGCGGCCCTCCGCCGGGCACGGCGATTTCTAGCCAACACCGGAAATGCTGCGAATTCTCGAATCCAGCGGCGGACCTCCAGCTTATAGCTCTCCCCGCCAACCAGGGACCTTTCAATTGGTTTCACCTGGGTGAGCACTTTGCAAATCAGACGGAAGTCAGGAGGGCCGAAGAAGCTTCCTTGAATGTAGCAGGATTAGTGGACTCCCATCGCGAGTTTGATTTCTTCGTTGAAGGCGCCCGGCAAAAGCTGATTGATATCTTTGGTACAAGGGGGCGTTTTTGGTGGTGATTTGGAGCGTCGACGGCCGGATCAAGGCTTCGGCTCGAAAGAGAGGTTTTGACCGCCGAGAGAGAGCTCGAACATCAGGCCGCCGTCCGCGAGGGTGAAGACCGCCGTGTCGTCGGCGAAATCCAAGGCGTTTGCGGCGCCCGTTGTCACAGCGACTGACGAGACATCGCCCGACATCTCCAAGGTGCCGGCCTTGAAGCGCTCCAGCGCCGCCTTGTCCCTGAAGAAGACAATCTGCCTGAAGCTCATGCCGCCGAACTGCACCCCGAAGGTGAACTGAGTCACGGAGCTTCCGCCGACCACCCTACCCTGTTCGTAGACCGTGCCGCTGCCACCGGCGCCACCCAGAATCAGACCGCCCTTGGTCACCGCTGGGAACACCGCATAGCCGTGGGACTTGGCGAAGAAAATCTTGGTGCGGGGATTGTCCTCCTTGAAAGCGGCAATGGCCTCTTCCGCCAACCTTTGCGAGGCCGCGTCCCAGCCAGCGGCAGCAGGGCCGCTCCAAGCCCCAATGACCAGACACAGCCCGAGGACGCTTTGTGCAACGAAGCGGATCATGGTTCAGCACTCCTTTGGATTGGATAAGTCGACAGCTACCTCGAGCGCGACGCTCTTGCCTTCGGTGAAGAGCACGCCGCGAGGATCGAAGGCGATGGTCTTGACCTTGGCGTCACGGCGAAGTTCCTTGTTTCCATTCGCCAGCATTTCTCCATCAACCTTCTCTGCCGGGCAGGATCGTTGCCAACCAGGGCGGTTGACCTGGCGCCGTCTGCTATTGCGCGTCGTCGCGCGGCTTTTGCGCGATGAAGCGCCTCGACAGGGCACGAAGGCCGGCCACCGCCATTAATTCTCGATTGAAATCCGGCCTCACACGTCACGCGCAGTCGGCAGAGCATGCCGGCAGGTTCCGTGGAATTCCTGCCATTTCACGCCAATACGAGCATTCGACCGAGAAATTCAATCGCCGGTGATCGTTCCGATGCCGGCTTGTCGGGTCGGTCTGAGCGCCCTGCGCACATCTCTCGTCATCAAGCCGCTACTGCTGGGAGTGATTTCGCTGCACACGCCATGGTTGCACGAGCTAGGCATGTAATGGTAGGACTTCGCCCTCAAGCAACGTTACCGTGGTCGCCGCGCATCGAATGGTGACCCCTGGCGCCCGCGTTGCTGGCCGCCCTCTCTGCGAAGGCGGTGCGCATGTCGTTAGAGGGAACCTGGATTCAGGTGGCAAGCTCTCAGTTCATTCGAGGGAGGACTAGGATACGCCATGCCTAGCCATGAGAGGTCTGTTCGCTTTGTCGTCGAAATCGAAGGTCGCGGAGTCGGCGTCTTGGTCGCACAGCGATCGGGCTACAAGTATTTCGCGGCGGACCAGAGTACCGCGCGGCTTGACGGCCGAAACTTCGCCTCGCCTTCACAAGCCCAAAACGCTGTCTCGGCGCTCCACGACTCCTCCGCCGCGGCGCCAAGGAGAGGCGGCCGCCACAACTGAGCGGAGCGGATCGCTCCGCAGAGGCATTTGCGGGTTGTGACTTCAGTCAGACTCCGACCTTGCTATGTGCCACGATGGGAGGTTGCTGTCTCAATGTCTTGAAGGTGCCGAAGGAACGTGTCGATGTCGCTCTCGTCGTTATAAAAGTGCAAAGAAATACGTATGCATCCGTCGACATGCGACACGAATACGCCGCGGCGCATCAACTCAGCGGCGACCACCTCCGCATTGGAAACTCGCGCCAGTGTGATCCCCGACCTTTCATCTGGATCAGTTGGCGAAGCGATTGCGTAGCCTGCCGCTGCGAGGCCCTGGTGTAATGACTGCGTCAAGTCGTCGATGCGCGCGGCGATCGTGTCAACGCCGATCTCTTGAACAAGCCGGACTCCAGCGTCGAGGGCGAACACGCCTGGGAATGGCGGGTGGCCTACCTCAAGCGCCCGACCCTCGTGAACGATATCGAGCCGGTCGTAAACCATCTCATAGGGCACGCGGGCACTTCGCCATCCGACGACCGGGAGGTCCACCGACGCCAGAAGATCTTCGCTAACATAGAGCGCTGCGATGCCATAGCCAGCTGTCGTCCATTTGTAGCCGCTGAATAGAAGGACGTCGATGCCGAGGCGCTTCACGTCGATCGGATAAGCCCCCACCGATTGGGTCGCATCCACAATGAGATGAAAGCTGTTGGAGTCACACATGGATTGGAGCTTGCCCAGATTGTACCGATACCCGGTGTGGTATTGGACGTGGCTGGCGACAAAGGCGATCGTTTGCGGATTCAATTCCCGTTTCGCCTTCGACAAGTCCACAACGCCGTTTTGCGACAGCGGCAGGAAGTCGATTTCCGCACCTTGTCTAAGCCATGGCAGCGTCGCCGAGGGAAACTCCTTCTTGGCGGCGATGATCCTAGCGCCCGGATTGCCCAGCATCAGCGCCACCAGGTTCATCCCAAGCGATGCTGTCGGCACGAAAGCGATTTCTTGCGGACTGGCGTTCAGCAGAGCCGCCAATCTTTGGCGGCTCACCTCGGTCCGCTCAATCCACCTATCCCAGTGGGTATCGCCCCCTTCGACCATCTCATCGAAGTAGCGTTTGCCCGCCTCTGCCGCATCGACGGACATGGCACACCCGCCCGCGGTGTTGAGATAGGTGTACCGCTCAAGTGCCGGAAAGCGTTTGCGATATGCGCTCCAATCCGCGGTCAAGGAATTACCTCTTGTGGTCGACCGAGTCGGAGACATTCGCCCGCTGGGAAAGCCAGGGAAAACTCGTCCTCCACGGACTCCATGAAAAGATAATCAGATGAGCAATGAACTTGAACAAAAAATCGCCGCCGAACTTCGCGCCGCCGAAGCAAGCGCAGTACCAATCGAGCCGTTTGCGGCGAGGCTTGGCGAACACGACATTGCTCGCGCATACCGTGTGCAGCACATCAACTCCGACTTCGCGATCTCCGCCGGGCGGGTTTTCTGTGGCCGCAAGATCGGCCTCACGGCAGACGCCGTCCAAGAGCAACTGGGTGTCGACGAGCCGGATTACGGCGCTCTCTTCGCCGATATGCGCATCTCGTCGGGCGGATCCGTCGACGCGTCCAAGCTGATCGCGCCACGAATCGAGGCAGAGATCGCTCTCGTTCTTGAGACAGAAGTTACGCGAAAATATCTGCCCTTAGACGAACTGGCAGCATGTATCGCCTATGTTACCCCCGCAATGGAAATCGTCGACAGCCGTCTCAAGGATTGGCGGATCGGGATCGTTGACACGATTGCCGACAACGGCGCGTCGGCAAGGTTTGTTCTTGGCGAGGACCGATATTCACTCGATGAGCAAGCCCTCGCGCGATGCGAGATGAAGATGTTCAGAAACGGCGAGCTTGTATCGTCCGGTAGCGGAGCTGCCAGTTTGGGCAGCCCGTTGAATGCCCTGTCATGGCTCTGTGATATTCTGATCGATCACGAGAAGCCAATGCAGTCCGGGGATTTGGTGCTCACCGGTGCCTTGGGTCCGGTCGTTCCCATGATGGCGGGCGACAGGTTCGAAGCCGATTTTAGCCTGCTTTCGAGCGTGTCGGTGAGCGTCCGGTAACCGATGTCCACCTCCCATCTCCTGCAACTTGGAGATGTCCCAAAGGGGCTCAACCCAGCCATAGCAATCCTCGTCGCCAATAACTTCTCCTAGAGCACGATGATAAGAGGTCGATTTGACCTCTTATCATCGTGCTCTAGGCGGACCCACCCCCTTCCATCGCTTCACAAAAAATCATACTGCGGGAAGGGAAGGGGGCTGGCTTCAATCCGACGCGGTCGTCCATGGCGTGGTCGCGAAAGGTGGCATTCGGACCATAATTCGATCGCCCAACTACAGCTATCGATCGGGTCCTTGATGGACAGGAACGCAAGAGAAGTTAAGTGCGGCTTCTGGTCTCAGATCACGGCGCGATGCAGAACCAATCCACCCTTCTCAAGCAGTTTAGTGACTGTCCCGAAGCCCACCGACTCAAGTGCCGTACGCTGTTCTTCGACCGTCATATAGAGATCTGAATTCGACATCCCGTCACCACCAACGTAGTGGTCGCAGACGAGATATACTCCGTGCGGTTCCAGGACTGAACGAACGGCTCGATGCAGCGCAGGCACATGCCTTTTGTGACGAAGCTCATGGACCGCCTGATTGGTCACAACGGCATCGAATGGGCCCAAGCCGTCGCACCAGTTGTCTTGCTTGAAATCCAACTGTACTTGGCAGGCCCTCCCGATCATCGAACCCAACCGCTCTCGTGCGAGGTCATGCATTGCGGGTGAAAAATCCAACATCGTGTACTTGGCCGTCGGCAGCGCTTGCAAGATCGATTGAGCGAGAAATCCTGGGCCAGAGCCGAGTTCAAGAACCTGCAACGGATTGGTCTCTAGGGAGCTGAGTTCGTCACTGAAGCGCTGAAAGAACTCTTCACGCCAAGGCCGCTTGGACATGGCACTGGAGGCCCACTCCCGCGCATCAACCATTGAGCGAAGATCGATTGGGCTGGGAACGTCTTTTGAGGTGTCTTGGATCATTCGCAAATGCTACATCAAGGGCCCCAGTGAGACAATCCGCGGGGCAGAAATCGGTCAAAATCGGCAACATGAGCCGCGCTGTCTGAACGTCCGCGTCGTGATCAGCAAGCGGACCTTGCGCAAGGTCACGTTGGACTGCCGTACTTGGCCGAACGCCGCCTTTGCCGCGGAGCTATATTGAATGACCAGGATAGGTTATGGGTCGCCTTGGGAGGACCGCGCTCCGGCCGTCGGCTTTTGAGGCAAGAACGGAGACCTGCGGCGAAGACGCCGCGGGCCGCCTTGCGAGCCTTGCGTGCCCTCCTGGGCGCCGGCAAGTCGGGACCGTCAGTCGCAACGCCGTTCACCCCGGCCGGGACCGGGACGGCCTCCGGCGCCGAGGCCCGGGCCCTACTCCTTCGTCGCCTCGACGAGGAACTCGATCAGGTCGGCGCGGTCTCCCGCCTCGAACACTCCGTGGATTTCCAGGTAGTTGTTCAGGTGTTCCCGCGTCCAAAGGGGGTTCGCGTCGGTCCAGACCATCCGATAGGGAAAGCCCTCGACCGCGCCGTACCTGCGCTCGAAGAGCCGGGCCAGGTGCGGCCCACGATAGCCCGAAGCCGTCGGGTCGAAGCTGTGGCACTTCGCGCACCTGGCTTCGAAGTCCGCGCGCCCCTTCGCCGCATCGCCCGCGGCTGCGGGTTGGGCAAGGGCCAGGAAAGCGAGCACGCTGGCGACAACGATGCTTGGTCTCATTCCGGCTACACCTCGGGTTGGTTGCACGTGACGTCCATGACCGGAAGGCGGTCGCTCGGCACCTTCCTAGCGCTGGCGCCGGCACCGTAACATGACGCACATCAATCGAGGTCCCCTCTGCGACTTCCCGGGTGGGACCAGGCCGGGCTTGGACAAGGCGTGGCAGCCCGGCGGGAGCGATCCTCGGGGCCTGACCCGTGGGATCGGCTCCCCCGCCGCGCGCCATCAAATGAATCCGTATCAACGCGCCTTGGTATCACCTCTCGCCCCGGAAATCGGCGTGGCAGGACATGCAGGTGCGCAGCAGGCGCAAGTACACCAGTTTCGGCGGCTGTCGCGAAAGCGAGCCGGTATTGAGCGGGCGTGCGGCGTAATCCGGTCGGACCGTCGCGGGCAGGCGTTGGGTGCCGGGGCCGGCACGCCGTTCAACCGCCTGTGCCAGGCCTTCGCCGAAAAGCTCTAGGTCCTGCGCCAGCGACTCGAAGCGCTTCCAATCGGCCCAGATTTTCGGTGAAGCCTTGCTCGGGCTTTCCAGGCTGCCTTCGGGAAATTGCCGAGTCAGCCTTGAGCCGCCGTGAGAGGCCACCAAGCGCGCGGCGGCGGCGAGGGCTTGCGGATCGTAGGCTTCTCGGCCGAGCATCATCTCGGTGATCCGCTTCGCCGCCGCATCCATGCTTTTCATGACCAGCCTGCGCTCTTCGACGACGCCGATGCCATCGTCGCCGGCAAGCGACGCCGCGGGAAAGATCCCGAAGACCGGGGTCATTGGAAGGATCACGCCCAAGATCGCCAGAAAGCGGAGCTTTCTCGGTGTCCCGTTCATCTTTCGAACCCCGCGACAGGGGTGAGCTTCAAACGCCCGAAATGTCGAGCAATCGATCCGGGGGACCGCTTCCCCCGGTCGATCCTGTCCTCGGCTATGGCAGGATGGACGCCAGCTTGCGCGCGCTTGAAGGGCTCCGCCATTTTTCCTCCCCGGCCTGGCCCCAGGGCCAGACCTGTTCATGGCCTGTCTTCTTCACCCAAGTATTTTTCGGGCACCGGGCGGATAAGGAATTCCGCAGCAACGCCCATTGCCGTCCTCGTTTGCCGACGCCTGCCACGGCGGCAGTGTCATCGACCGACCCGGCCCCGGGTCGACCCGCCTCCCGCTCGGCGCCGCCCGAGACCTCGGTCGATCTCAGCGCGGACCAGGGTCGAAAGGCAGAGAAGGGTTGCCGGCGAACCACTTCAACTGCCTCTCGACTTTGGCCTTCCCCTCCGCGGACGCCACGGCTTCCAAAGGCGAACGGCCGTCGAGCAAGTGCGTCGGCGACTTCAGCCATCGCTCCGCCTTCTCGACATCCCGAAACGCCCGCACGGCTCTGACGGTGAGCCTGCCGTAGGTCTTGACGTGCACCACCTGCTCTCTTGGCAAGAACCAACGTTAAGGGAGACATCTTTCCGGCACAGGCTAGCCTTGCCTGAGGGCAAACACTTACCACTACATGCCAGTTCGCGGTTTTCGATGTGCGGCGCCGGCCTGCGCGCTCGCAGGCAGGGCCAGGGCGACGGCGATCAGCGCGGCCCGGGACAGTCCGGCGACGGGCCGGAGGTGCTTGGCGATGTCTCGAAGGCTTCCCATGGGGTTCTTTCCTGTTCGGGGTCCGGGGCATCGGGCGGGCGGCCTTTGCCGCTGCCTTGCGCTCATCCCGTCAAGCGGGATCCCGCGGGAAGTTCCCTCACGCCTTTTCGCCCGTGCCGGTATTCTGCCCCGCCGGGCGGGTCCGGATGCCGCAGCCCCGGGGGCCGGAGCTCACTCGGCGAAGTCCTGGCCTTCGAAGCGGCAGTCGCCGGTGGAATAGGTGTTGGTCACCTGGCAGGCCGTGTTCAGGTCGACGATGAAGCGGCCGTCGCAGTCCTTGGGCCAGATCCAGACGTGCAGCCCGACGACCCGCCTGCGCTGGGCGGGCGTGTACTCCGTGAGGTCCTGCCGCCGCGCGATCTTGTCTTTGGTCAGGCCGACCGACTGCAGGAAGCCGGCGACCTCCCGGCTGCAGCCGTACTTCGCGTCCTGGCCGAAAGCCGGCGACGGCAGGGCCGCGATCGTCAGGATCGCGAGCGTTATGGCTGGTCTCATGCGGCATCCCCCCTCGGCGAAAGGCAACAGCGGGAGTCATAGCCCGCTTTGCCCCGGGCCGCCACGCCCGGCGGCCCAAACCGGCCGCATGCACCACGGGCCTTTCGGTCCCCGCCTCTCTGCCGGGCCCGAGGCGGCCGAGGACGCCGGCAACCAGCCCGATCGGACGGGGCGCGCCGGGACTCTAGATCAAGAACGGCTCAGATTGGATCAATCTGTGCCGTGAATCTTGATCAACTTGAAAAGGTCAGAGCATGAGCCACGTGTCACAGCGCTGCGGCGTGACACGATCATGCTCTAGTGGAGGGTAAGCCGCGCGTCGTGCAGCAGGCAGAGGACGCAGAGCCAGAAGCGGTAGTCTTCGCCGCGCTGGTCCGCCCGCGCCGCCAGGGCGCGCTGCAGTGCCGCCATCTTGGCCCCGTCACCGTGCTCCCGGTGCAGCGCCGCCGCTGCCTGCCCCGGAACGACAGGGTCCCAGAAGCTGTGCCAAGCTTCCAGTGACTCTCTCATGACGGGCAGTCTAACGCGTTCCGGCGCTTTCGCCTAGTGTTTGTTTGTACACATACGGGATTTGGCGCCGCCGCGCCGGACCCGCTCCCAGCCATGCCTCTGGCATGTAATGGCAAGCACCTCTCCTCGCACAGCCGTAGCTTCCGGTCCCAAGGAGTCCACGAAGGATCCTTGTTTGATCCGCACACTTGGGAGGAAGAGTATGCCGAACGACCTGCAGGAGTTCGTTTTCACCGACTACGAGGAGTTCCAGAGCGAGGTCCCGAAGGGAGCCTTCCCGAAAGCGGGCATGTCGGCGCGCGCCGCCCAGGCGATGGTCGAAAGCCACATGTGGACCGATTCCAATCCCATGCTGAACCTGTCGAGCTTCGTCACGACCTATGCCGAACCGGAATGCGCGGAGCTGATGGCCAAGCACGCACATGTCAACTACATCGACCACGACATGTACCCCAAGTCCTATGACCTGGAGCACCGGATGGTGACGATGCTCCACGAGCTCTACAACGGGCCCAAGGGCGTCGTGCCCTACGGGACGGCCTGCGTCGGCAGCTCCGAGGCCTGCATGCTGGCCGGCTTGGCGCACAAGTGGAACTGGCGTCAGGCGCGGGAAGCCGCGGGCAAGGATGCCAGCCGGCCTAACATGGTAACGGGCGGCAACGTCCAGATCGTCTGGAAGAAGTTCCTGAGATACTTCGACGTCGAGCCGCATATCGTACCCCTGTCGCCGGGCAACTATCGCCTCACGGCGGAGCACCTCGACAAGTACGTGGACGAGAACACCATCTGCGTGGTGGCCATCGCCGGCTCGACCTTCACCGGCGAGGACGACGACCTGAAGGAGATCCACGACTGGCTCGACGACTACGAGAATCGAACGGGGATCTCGATCCCGATGCACATCGACGGCGCGTCGGGCGGCTTCGTCCATCCCTTCCTCTACCCCGACTACGAATGGGATTTCCGACTGCCGCGCGTGCAGTCGATCAATGCCTCGGGCCACAAGTTCGGCCTCGTCTATCCGGGCCTCGGCTGGGTGATCTTCCGGGAGCGCAAGGTCTTCAACGAAGACCTGGTCTTCTACGTCAACTATCTCGGCGGCGAATCGGCGACGGCGACCCTCAACTTCAGCCGGAACGCGGCACAGATCATCGCCCAGGCCTATCAGTTCGTCAGGCTGGGCCGCGCCGGCTACGAACGCGTCATGCGCCTGACCCTGGACAATGCCGAGCACCTCAGGAAGGCGCTGGTCGACAGCGGCCATTTCACGATCATGAACGAGACCCAGAGCATCCCCGTGGTCGCCCTCACCTTGGCTGACGACATCAAGAACTTCAACGAGTTCGACGTCTCCTTCAAGGTGCGCGAAAAGGGCTGGGTGCTCTCGGCCTACTCCATGCCGCCCAACGCCGAGAGCGTGAACTCCTTGCGCGTGGTCGTCCGTCCGCATCTGAACAGGAACGTGGTCGACAATCTGGCCGAGGACATCATAGGCGCCTGCAAGTACCTGCAGGAGCACGGCGGGACGGCGACGCCGCCGCAACTGCACAGCCACGCCAAGGCGGCGCCGAAGTGCTGACGACTTAGCCCGCGTGGCAGCCCGACGGCGCAGGGGGCAACGTCGGGCTGCCGCTGCACGACAAGCCGGTGCCTTCCAGCGAACCAGGTCCGGTCGGGCCGGGGCTCTTTTAGGGACGAGGCGCAACAGCCTTTTTGATCTCCGATCGCTTCGCTAACGTGAGCCTCGCGCACCGAAGCGCAACCGCACGTCATCCCGGAGAGAGGCCCCGCCGAGCTCGAACATGATGGCCGTCGATGGCGACTTCGTCTTAGGCTGGTTTTGCCCGTCCAGCCCTGCCTTCGGCGTGACCCGAAAAGAGGCTCGAAGCGGAGGTTCCACCCGGTTTCGAGCGCGTCACCGCTCGGTCCGGGACGGCGGCCTTCGGGGCGCGCCGCAGACTGCACGCGAGGGCGCGCAGGGAGTGTGAGGACAAGGAGGGGAGTTCCGCAATGAACACATGGCTGCGTGCCGCGCTCGTCTTGAGCCTGGGCCTGCTTGCGCCGTTCGACGCTTTGGCCGCCGAGCCGCGCGAGGCCTTCCTGGTCCCGGATCCCACAGAGGTGCCGGCGGCCTACCTCTGCCTGGCGATCTTCCTGGTGTCCTACCTCTTCGTCATGACCGAGGAGAAGACCCACCTGCGCAAGTCCAAGCCGGTGATCCTCGGCGCCGGCATCATCTGGGCCCTGGTCGCCTGGCTGGCGCCCGGCTACGGCTTTCCGCAGGAAGAGATCCACAAGGCGCTGACGCACGACCTCGAGGAGTACGCCGGCCTGCTCCTCTTCCTCCTGGCGGCGATGACCTACATCAGCGCCCTCCAGGCCGGCAACGTCTTCGAGGCGCTGCGCGCCTGGCTGGTCGGCCGCGGCTTCAGCTACCAGGCGCTGTTCTGGATCACCGGCTTCATCGCCTTCTTCCTCTCGGCGGTCGCCGACAACATGACCACCGCGCTGGTCATGGGCACGGTGATCATGGCCGTGGGCGCCGGCAACCCGAAGTTCGTCGCGATCGGCTTCGTCAACGTGGTCGTCGCGGCCAACGCCGGCGGTGCCTTCAGCCCCTTCGGCGACATCACGACCTTGATGGTCTGGGTGTCGGGGCGGGTCGAATTCTTCGAGTTCTTCGAGCTCTTCATTCCCTCGCTGGTCAACTACCTGGTGCCCGCCGTGATCATGTCCCTCTTCCTGCCGAAGGGTCAGCCCGAGAAGCTCGAAGCGGCGGTCAGGCTGAAGCGCGGCGCGCGCTTCGCCACCCTGCTCTTCGTGATCACCATCGCGATGGCGATCAGCTTCGAGCAGGTGCTCCACCTGCCGGCCTTCATGGGCATGATGACCGGCCTGTCGCTGCTCATGTTCTTCGCCTACTTCCACCGCAGGACGCGTGCGCCGGACGAGGAGGAGTTCGACATCTTCCACCACGTCGCGGCCGCCGAGTGGGACACTCTGCTGTTCTTCTTCGGGGTGATGTTCAGCGTCGGGGCCCTGGCCTTCATCGGTTGGCTGGCGGTCGCCTCGGAGGTCATGTACGGCGCCTGGGGGGCGACCGCGGCGAACACGACCTTTGGCGTGGTCTCGTCGATCATCGACAACATCCCTGTCATGTTCGCCATCCTCACTATGGGCCCGGAGATGCCGCATTTCCAATGGCTGCTGATCACGCTCACCTGCGGGACCGGCGGCAGCCTGCTGTCGATCGGCTCCGCCGCCGGCGTGGCGCTGATGGGCGCCTCCAAGGGCCAGTACACCTTCATGGGCCACCTCAAGTGGACCCCGGTGATCGCCCTCGGCTACTTCGCCAGCATCGCCGCCCACTTCCTGGTCAACGGCTGAGGGAGCGCGTTCGAGCATCCAGCGCGGCACCGCGGCACTGGCCATCGGGCGGTCTTTGGCACCTCCTGGCAATCATCCACCTTGGCGCAGCCGTAACCTCCGGGATCGAAGTTGTTTCAAGGGATTTTCTTTGCTTGTGGGACGGACTTGGTGCCGGTCGACCTTTGAGAATTCGGGAAAACCTCTGAGAGTCTGCCTTATTGGAGTTTGATCGGCTGCTTGGGGCCAGGCGTCGCGCCCTCGCGGCGCAGGCGCGAATCGAAGGACATCTCCCCAGAATTCGGGAATCGGCCCGTCACCCCGGCCCGGCGGCGGCGCCAAGGCAACTGGAAGAGGGCGCAGATGACGATCGAGGGTATTTGGACCGGGGAGATCTACGGTCCCTACGGCTGGGAGCAGATCGGCGTCTACGTGATCGAGCAGGGGCTGATGCTCGGCGGCAACAACCGGCACTACTCCGTCGGCCGCTACAGCCTTTCCGGCAAGGCCTTCGAAGCCGAGATACTGAACTACTACTACGGCCCGCCGCGCACGATCTTCGGCGAGAAACGGGAGCGCTTCGAGATCAAGCTGACGGGCAGACTCGAAGCTGAGGTGATCGACGGCAAGATCGTCCGCGCCGACCGGCCCCGCTTCGACGTGGTGTGTCAGCTCACCAAGCGCCTGGACCTCCCAGGACGCGCGCCGGCCTCCCGCGCGGTTTGAGCGCACGCGCCGCGGTCTGCACACCGCCGCCGCCTGCGGTTGTGCGGAAACCCACTTTCGTGCTTTGTGATCGGTGCGAGGAGAGTGCCTGGACCCCTAGAGCACGATGATATGAGGTTGAGCCAACCTTATATCTGAATCGTGCTCTAATCTGTTGAAGTAGAGCGGGAGTGTCACGATGTCCGGCGTTCCGCAACTGACCGCCGAGGAGAAGCTGAAGCTGCAGAAGCTCTCGGCCGCGTTCAAGAAGAACCAGCACGACATCGCCGTCCTCGACGCCCCCGGCATGGCGGCCATGTGGTACGGCGCCCGGCTGCACGAGGGCGCATCGATGGAAGCCGCGCAGCGCGAGCTGCAGGGCAAGCTCGGCGCCTGGGGCCTGGAGGACTGCTGGGAGAGCCTGCGCGACGTCGCCGCCCTCGCGGCCAGCAACACCGCCAACGCCCTGGACCTCGCCCTGCTCGGAAAGCTCGCCCAGGACCTGGGGCGAAGCGGCTCCTATTTCACCAAGTACCGGATCTCCAACTACAACGGCAAGGCCTACGTCATCTTCAAGGGCAACCACCGCGCCCGCAGAATCCTCACCGGCACCCGCTACCTGGCGAACAACAGCAAGGTCGTCAACATGGGCGTCGGCAAGCTCGGCGCCGCCAAGGCCATCGCGGGCGGCATGAAGATCACCATCTTCCTGACCATCGGGTTCCGCGCCATCGACACCCTGCTGCGCGAGGAGGCGACCTGGCACTACTTCGTCGGCTCGGTCGCGACCGACGTGGTCAAGGTCGGGATCAGCGGCGGCGCCGGCTTCCTGGCGGCCAGCCTGGTCGCCGGCGGCGCGGCGGTCGGCACCGTGGCCGCCGGCCCGCTCTTCGCCGCCATCGCCGTCGGCATCGGCGTCGGCCTGGTGCTGGAGTACGTCGACGACAGGACCGGCTTCACCCAGTCCCTGATCCAGGGCCTGCGCGACGCCGAGGCCGCGATGGACGCCCAGATCCAGGAGGTCAAGCGCCAGTGGCGCTGGTATCACCGCAGCCCGCAGTCCACGGTCGATTTCTGGATGCGCGTCTTCGGCGCGCGCTATTGACCGGCGGCCTGCAGCCCGGCCGTTTCGCCTACGGCTGCGGCCTGGCCCTGGCCGTCCTCCTGGCGATCGCCTCGGTCTACATCGTGCTCGAGGAATCGCGCGAGATCCGCCAGTCCATCGCGGCGCAGAAGCTGCTGATCCAGTTCGACGCCAACCTCGGCCTCTTCGCCGGCGTGCTGCCGGCGGCGCTCGCCCTGGCCGTGATCTGCCTGCCGCCGCTCTTCGGCAGGACGCTCTCCTCCCGCGCCCACATCGCGGTCAGCTCGCTCTTCGTGATCGCGGTCTTCCTGGGGATCCTGTCGCGCATCGCGGTCGCGGCCTGGATGGCGGACTACTTCGAAGGCCGGGGCTACGTCTACTGCGCCGAGCGCTCCGAGCTCCGGCCCCGGGCGCGGACCCAGGGCTGGGTCCTGGACCCGAGCCTCTGCGACGCCGGCTTCGACATCGAGGACATGACCCTGCCGGAGCTGCGCGAACGCCTGTCCGGAAACCCGGCCGGGCCGGCCCGGCGCCGCCCGGACCCCGGACCGGGAGACCACGCATGACCGAAGGCAGCGACCCCGAGGCGGCCGCCGTCGAGGCGGTGGTCCAGGACGACGTCCGCGGCATCCACGAGGGCGACGTCACGCGACTTGCTCCAGGATCACGCGCGGCCGCGCGAGCTTGGCCGTGAGCGGGCGGCGACGTGACGGAGGTCGCAGGCCCCGCGATGCCTGTTCCGCTCTCGGAGCGGCTGGCGCGGGCGGGCGCCGAAGGGGACGGCGCCCGCCCGCAGGCTTCGGGTCAGGCCCGACGCGGCTTGCCTAGGAGCACGGCGAGCGGCGCCTTCGCCAGGACCTCCGGGCGGAAGGCCCGGCCGCCCTGCCAGGCGACGAGCACGCCGCAGGCCGCCAGGAAGGCGAGCTCGCGCTTGATGGCGTTGAGGTTGTTCCAGAGGCTCGCCTCCAGGCTGAGCTTGCCGAGGCAATACCAGGCGATGACCGCGAAGGCCGCCGCCGCCGCGGGCCGCGTCGCCTGGCCGCTGGCCAGGACCAGCCCGAGGACCGCCAGCAGGACCGGGCCGTCGACGAAGCTCTTGATGTGGTCGAAGCCGGCGAAGAAGCCGCCGACGATGAAGACCGCGGCGACCGAGAGGCGGAGCAGCAGGCCATAGGCGTTCCAGTCGACCTCGGCCGGCGCCGCGCCCCGCCCCAGGACCCGCTGGTCGACGGACCAGGCGCCGGAGCCCAGGCAGAACAGCACGAAGCACATCCCGGACAGGCCGATGTCCCGGATCTGGACCAGGATCGCCGGCGAGAAGTAGGAGGCCGCCACGCCTTCGAAGCCGGGCGCCGTGACCACCGGCAGGGCGATCACGAAGCTCCAGAGCAGGAAGGCGTAGACGAAGCTCAAGGCCCGCACGAAGACCCCGGCCAGGAAGGCCAGGCCCGAGGCCAGCTCGAAGGCCGAGAGCAGGGTCAGGAAGGCGAGCGGGGTCAGGAGCGCCTCGGGCCCGGCGAAGAGGTACTGGTCGAAGAAGGCGTTGATGTAGCCGTTGCTCGCGGTGTAGCGCTCGACCAGGGCCCCGGCCCGCTCGGGATCGAGGGCCCGCGACAGCTTCCACCAGCCGCCGACGACGAAGACCGAGCCGAGGCCAAGCCTCAGCGCGAGGGCGATGCGGTCCGCCTGCGCGGACTCGAGACGGGTGGGCACGGCGCCCCAGAGGCCGCCCCGGAGGCTGCCGGGGACACGGCCCGAAAGACTAAAAGTCATTGGGTCACTCCAAGAATCGGATTTCGAGGTGATGCGGTGGCCGCGCCCGAGCGCGGCCCGGATCAGCCGGCGTACCTCGGCGGCGTCGGCTCCGGCCCGCGCGCCAGCCCGCTGAGGTCCGCCCCCGCGAGACCGCCGCGCGCGCCCGGCGGCGCCGGACCCGCCGGGTCCGACGTCTGGATCAGCCCCGGGCTGCAGGGCGCCTCGTCGCAGTCCCCCTGCGCCGTCTCCGAAGGACAGGGACAGCCCCGCAGCTCGGCCGCGGCCGCCCCGCCCGCGTCGGGCGCCGCAAGCCCGACCGCCGGCGCCGCCTCCGCGGGAGGCCCGGCGGGCGCGGCCGCGCCGGCAACGCTCCCGGCGGCAAGAGATACCACCAGGGCGACAAGGAGAACCCGCACCGCTCTCGCTAAGGCTGCCATGCTCCAGAGATAAGACCGCAGGCCTTTCCCTGGAAAGCGGATTCCGATCACAATGATTTGATGGCAGGACCGGACGGTCTTTCCCTCCCCGGTCGCCCCGGCCGCGGGACCTCCGGGCGACGGCCGGGCGCCGCGACGGGATGGACGTCCTTGGACCCGAGATGCCTATACTGTCTGACCGTAACCGGGCGGCACGGGGGGACTGCAATGCCTTGGCTCGAGGCTCTGCCGGCGCGGGTCGCGCGCGTCTCGATGGTCCTGGCCGTGGTCCTCGGCCTCGGCGCCTGCATCACCCCGGGCGAGTCCCTGCCCCCCGGCGAATACGTCAGCGACGACGGGCGCGAGCGCATCACCGTCGAGGACTCCGGGCGCATCCGCTTCCGGGTCCGGGTCGACGGGAGCGGGACCGGCGAGCTGACGGACCGGGCGTTCGACAACCACCAGATCTGGGCGCAGAGCAAGACGATCCGGCCGGTCCCCATGAAAACCCGGGACGCCGTCCACGGGGTCGGCAAATACACCTGGCGGTGGCGGGACGGCCGGATCGCCAAGACGAGCAAGTCGGGAAAGCTCCTCGCCTGGTTCGCGCGGCGGAACTAGGGCACTATCCGATCAGATGGAATCGCTTCGCGATCCATCTGGCCGGATGTAATGCCCTAGGACCGCTTCTTCATCTTCGAATAACAGCTGCTGCGTGCCGGTCGGTCCAGGTAGAAATAGGACTGATAGACCCTGAAGTAGACGGTGCCCTTGTTGTCGTCCTCACCCAGGTTGCACGAGAAACTGTCGTTCGAGTAGGTTTTGCCGTCCATGACGATCTCGAGGTACCAGTAATCATTGACCGGCACGCCCGAGTAGGAATGCACGTCGTTGGACTTCACCGCCTGACCGTTGCCGACCGTTTTGTTTCTCAAGAGCGTTCTCTTGTTGCCGTCGATGCTGTGGGTCAGCTCTTTCACTTCGATGGTGCGGCCCGTTTCGTTGAAGAAGGCGCCCTTGCAGATGATTGGCCCGCGCTCGACGCCGGCCTTTTCCTCCGGGATCGTGCTGTCGTCGAGGGTGTCGATAACGTCGGTCATGATCCTACTCCTTGAATGGGCCAGCTGGTGGCCGCTTCGGTTCGAGGAGCGCGATGGGCGCTCGACTCCTAGAGCGACAAGCGCGCGAGAATTCCCTCGTCTGCCGTGAAGGGCGCGCGCCGCCGCCCGGGCAGGAGACCGGATGATCGCGCGCCGAGGCCCCCCGGCCCGCGGAGATCCGGCAAGAGGAGTTGCGCTTCGCGGCCCTCCGTCTAGTCTTGCGGGCCGGCCGTCGCCCGATTCGGGTCCGATGCGGCAGCCGGAAACCAGCGGGGGTCGCTCCATGATGCGTGCTCTTCTCGGCCTGGTCTTGACCGGGCTCTGGCTCCCGGGCTGCGCGGCCCTGCCCTCAGAGGACCCGGCCGAGCTGGAGCGGACCTGGCAGCGCGCCGGGGTCATCGTGGTGCGCGCACGCAGCGAGCAGGGGATCGGCCGCATGGAGGATCCCGAGGTCCAGAGCCAGCTGGCCGGCCTCAACGGCGGGGCCAAGCGGCCGGTCATCGTCTACCTCCACGGCTGCAACGGTCTGCCCTGGACGCATCTGCCGGTCTTCTACCTCGAACTGGCGGCCCGTGGCTTCGTCTTCGTCGCCCCGGACAGCTTCGCCCGCGCCTACCGGCCCGAGCAGTGCGGCGCCCAGACCCAGTGGACCACGGCCGCCCGCTTCGCCGAGATCCGCTACGCCCGCGACCGGCTGCGCGCCTTCGACTGGGTCGATCCGGAGCGGCTCTTCCTCATGGGCCAGAGCGAGGGCGGCTACTACGCCGGCGCCTTTCAGGGCGCGGGCTTCGCCGGCCGGATCGTCATGAGCGCGCCCTGCTTCGAGGGCCGCGGCGACCCGCGCAACACGCTGGCCCTCTGGTCGAAGCGCGACACCTGGATGCGCGGCCTCGGCTGCAGCCAGGCGCGCCACAAGCTGGCGCTCGACGGCGACATCCACGCGGTGATCTTCGTCGAAGAGGCCCGCGCGGCCATCCGGGATTTCCTGCTGGAGCGCGGCGGCCGCGGCGCCGAGTAGCCCCGCGGCCCGCCGCCGGGACTGAGGTCCGGACCGGGGAGACACTGCACCTGCTTCGGGCCGCTCGGGTCGTCGGACGCCGGAGGGCGTATGGGGCCAAGTCCGCCAGCCTTCCCCGCCCGCAGGGACCCAAGAAAATCAATGGCGATTCACAGACACAAGTTTACTGTACCTTGAACGCCCGCGTCGGCGAGGCGGTCCTGGCCCGGATGATGGAAGGCGGGACCATCGAGAAGGTCGATGTGGGCGTGAAGGACGGGGCGTCCGCCCATGCCTTCGGGTGAGGAGAAAGGGATGAGGGAGCGAGGAGGCGGGGCACCCACCTCAGATGGGAGGGGACGGGAATTGCGTTCTCCTGTCCCCGCTGCTCGTGACGCCTTCCTTCAGAAAACTGTTACGGATCATATCTGGAGGCCATCGTGGTTCACATCATAGATCATGTGGAGGTTCGCAAACGGATCAAGAAAAAGCAAAGCAACGAGGTGGAGCTGACGCACAAGCTGTTCGACATATTCAACACGGGGCCGCAGATAACGTCCTTGCGGAAAACAGTGAGGGCCGCTCTTGGGAAGGTGCTGGAAGATCAGGATTTGTACCTCCAAAAAGCCTTTGAAGACGAAGACTCTCTACAAGTATGGAAGAATCAAGAAGTACAGACGAACCGCATTGGTGTGCAGACGCTCTATGACCGCCTTGGCACCCAGCCCACCAGGGTCAACGCCGCAGACTGTAACGACTTGTTCCGCTTCATCGGAGCGTGGGTTGAAAAGCACGAAGGCTCCAAAATGGCGGAAGAAAAGAAGAAGGAACGGGCTGGGGCCGGACCACAAGGCGACCCCTGGTCCGACAGGTTTCGGGAAAGAGAAGGTATCTTTCCGGGTGCCAAAAAGAAAACACATGGAAATGTGACGATCGACCAGACGCCCTTTGATGTGCAGCGGGAACTGCTTAGGTACCGCGAGGACAAGCATAAGCTTCATGTCGGCCTGTCGGGGCGAGAGCTCAAACGGATACCCAAGGGCCCCACGGAAGATAGCGTTCTCAAGATCGACCAGTTGTTCGGCTTGCGCGACGTGTGCTCCATTTCCGGAACCACCGCAGATGTCATGTATGTACTCAAAGTGCACGGTGGGGACTTGGGCTCCATCTACCGTGTTCTCCCATTTGGAACCATCGCCGGCTTTCACCACCACAGCATCTTGGAGGTGGCACTCCCACAATCCCTCAAGGGCTACATCGATTACAGGATTGGGTTCTATTCGACCATAGTGCCCCAGGATGCGGATTCTTCACAGCTCACCGGGGACATAAAAAGGGTGGCGACAATCCACGAAGAGTTTGTGAGCCAGAACGGCCTGCACATGATTTGCTTTTACGACAAGGGTTTTCCGGAAGGCGCGATCGTGCTTACCGGTGGAGGGGAAGTCGGTAGATTCCGCGCCTCGCCCCTGAGCCGCGCAACGGTGCTATCGGGTATGGTTCCGGGCATCAAGGCCGGAAGACTCACCTTCAAGGAAACCTTGGCTGCAGTTGAGACGATCGACCCGGCCTTTGCCGGATGGCTGAAGACGGAGTTGTCGAAATCCGACAGGGACAGATACGACAGGGCCTTGAACCTGGGGCTGGTCAGGTGAGCCCAGGGTCTCGACCGATCCAGTTCCGAAGAAACGGTACTGATTGATGTTCGCGGGAATGGGATAGAGCGACCGTATCCTTATACCAAGGACCGTCGGGCGATCGGACGCCGGAGCAGCTATGGGGCCAAGTTCGCCAAGCTTCCCCGCCGGCTGAAACCCGGGAACACGGGCAGCGCCCCGCCGATGGACCCAAACGCAGCCCCGGAGTCCCGTGATCGCGACCTCGGAACACGCGGCTAGTGCGCCCTCGGCCGCACCCCGTAGAGCAGGCAAAGGACGCAAAGCCAGAAGCGGTAGTCCTCGCGGCGCCGCGCCGCCCGGGCCGCCAGGACGCGGTCCAGCGCCACCGCCGTCGCCCCCGCGCCGTGCAGCGCGCGCAGCCGCGCGGCCGCCCGGCGCGATGCGGCCGTGTCCCAGAAGCTGTGCCAGGCCTTCAGCGATTCCCCCATGGCGGGCAGTCTAGCGCGATTCCCAACTCTGGTACAGCGTACCAGTATAACAGCCTAAGATTATGGTCCTACGGTACTGGTAACCTGTCCGCTGGATTCGCGGGACGGGGTGGCGATGACGCCGGGACAGTCGAGGGCGGCGCGCAGCTGGCTGGGGTGGTCGATCCGCAAGGCGGCCGCGGAGGCGGGCCTTTCCAAGTCGACCGTGGTGCAGTTCGAGAAGAACCGCCCCGTCATGCTCGAGACCATGACCAAGCTGCAGGCCGCCTTCGAGGCCGCCGGCATCGAGTTCAGCGGCAAGACCGCCGTCCACTACCGGGGCGAGGAGGCCTAGAGCACGATGGCATGAGGTCGAACCGACCTCATGTCTGAATCGTGCTCTAAACTGTTGAAAGAGAGCGGGATGACATGAAGCCGGATTGGCTTCATGTCATCCCGCTCTAGGTCAAGCTGCGCTCGGTTGATTCCAATTGATCGCCGCTTGATCTAGTCTGAAGGTCGCGCACAACCGTGACGCGAGGGAGGACAGGATGCAACGGCCAGCGATCCTGGCGCTGGCGGCGCTGCTCGCCGCCTGCGGCTCGATCTCCGACGAGGCCAAGGAAGGCTTGGCCAAGGACGTCGACTGCACGACCGCCAAGGAGGACATCGCGCTGCTCGAGAAGGAGCGCGCCAGCACGACCCAGAGGGCGCTCGCGGGCGCCAGCACGGTCGACCCGACGAGCAACGTCGTCGCCCTGGTCGGCGGCACCTGGGGCGACGACTCCGAGGTCGCGACCGGCGAGTACAACAAGCGCATCGAGGCCAAGATCGCCGAGATCAAGTCGACCTGCGGCCTGCAGTAGCCGCGGCGCGGCGCAGGGGTGAGGGCACGCGGCTTCGGCGCCGTCACGCCCGGCTGAGTCGATCGAAGTCGGCCGAGTAGGGGTGTAGACCACCTATTTCCGGACGGCCGGGTGACTTGATGTCAGAGCAAACCTAAGGCTAGATTCACCAACGTTCGCCGCCCGCAGAGATCCACGAAAACGACGACCGATTCGCGAATATAGGTATACTGTCCCCGCAATGCGACCGCGAACGCAGTGCTAGGCTTGATGCAAGGCCGGACCAATGCGGATGCAGGTTTTTGGCAAGCCGGGGCCTATGCCCAAGGATCAAAATCAATACCGAAACACATATGCTAGCCCCGAAACTCCGGTACCACCTACACGGCCTTCACAAACGGGCTGCCGAAGTAGCAGAATGCGAAGTTAAAACCAAAAAACAAAGTCAACCAAGTGGATCCACCAGAAATGTCACCTGCCAGACGATGAAGGTATCTGCTCATCCCGCGACACCATTGGTTGACGTGAGGTGCAATGCTGCATTAGGCCACCTTTCGGGGGCTCAGTGATGACAGCAGCGACCTTCTTGTAGATTTCTTCTGCCTGTTGCTGCGTGTCAAAAATGACTTGCCGAGTTAGCGGTGAAATGAAGCGTGGCCTCAGCCGATCTCGAGTGCCTTTGTGCCCGACAAGCACGTACCAGTCCTTCCTCGAACCCTCGAAGGGGTCTTCAATCTTCAAAGCAAAGGCATCTAGGATCTTACGTTTCTCAAAGACAGTATTCAAGTTAGTTACATTCTTGTCTGCTTTATCGCCATCATTTGACCTAAACCTACCAACAACTATGAAGAACTTGGGCGTCGGGTTTCCCAAACCAAGCAAACCTCGAACAAAGCTATCGACTCCTTCCATTCGGGGCACCTCCCAGCAAAGACTGACTAGTCGAACTCCTGGATTAGTCAATTGGATTTGCTCAGGCGTTACGGTAGATGTAACGCCGTCAGATCTTTCCCCTGCCAACGCACGGCCTGGCGAGGGCCATAGAGAAACCTGACCACTACCAAGGATCCCTTTAGCCGTACCTGTGAGTTCGCCCGCAAATTCTGGCGGTCGCTCATTGATTTGACCAATTGTATTCGTCGCATTCGAGTAAATTGATGGCGCAACCATACCAAGCATAATTAACGCTTTTGGGTTCTTTATATCGCTCATAAGAAATGGTACAATTGCACCAAGAGCGAACATGACTAAAGCCTTAAAACCAGAGCCGATCATATAGTTAACGTGGATATTCGGCGGGTCCAGAGCGGCGGCAGCAATAAGCACGGGCACTATGCCCCCTAAGCCTCCAAAAAGCATACGCTTAGGTATGGAGATTTCTTGTGGTGCAGTTTTGGACATCGTAACCTCCGGGAATTTCTTGCGGTTTACTCAATCTGGCGAAGCAGATTGGCCAGCCTGGGCTACTCAATCAAAGCGGGAATTGTTGGAATATTGCCCCATTTGTTTTAGCGTTAAATCCTCCGTCTACGCACGCAATAGACGCACCGAAAATGTCAACCATATTGAGGCTAATCGCGACGTGGCTGTGGATTGAACAGTCATTCACTCGTATGTCCTTTCCCGCGCCGCTTCCGTAGACGGTGTTGTGGCTGATAACTGCGCCTCCCCCAGCATGTTGATGGACTGTATTGGCATAATCCGACAATTGGAGTCCGTAGCCATCATTGTTTAGAATGATATTCCCATGGACAGAGATCACGGCGGCACTTCCAACTATATTGACGCCGTTTGCGTCTCCATCGCTGATTGTGTTCCCGAGAATCGCAAGCTCAGTACCGTTGTCAGCCGCTCCGTTCGATATCACATAGATGCCGTCCCCTGCAGATTCGACGACAGAATTCCGCTCGAGCCTAAGCGCCACGTTGTTGCTACCTCGAACAATGGCATGACCTTCCATTTCTTGAATGGTGTTACCCCGAACAAGGATCCGGTTCCGAATTCCGCCGCTTCCACCCACGACTATGGCAGACTCGCCAGATTCGAATACGCTCCGATCGATGTTGGTTTCAGAACCTCCTGATGCACCAATGGCGGCAGTGGAGAAATGGAACTGTACACCCTTTCCGTTGGATTCAAATTTGTTGTCGGAAATTTGAACATGTGAGTTTTCAATTCGAATACCGATGGGGTTTCCACGTATTTGGTTTCTGGCAACAATTGCTCTCTTTTTTGGATTTGCAGAAGAACTTGTATCGACAAAATATATCCCAGCGTGAACAGAATCACCTATGAAATTGTCCTGGATCACCGGAACTGGATCGGTCGGGAAATAGGGGGCGACTTCGCTAAAGACAGCTACCACGTTGCGGCGAAAAACATTACCAACCACCCGGGGAGCGCCGAGTGTTGTGCCCAGTTCATCAACGAAATGAATAGCGCCGCGCAGAGGGTCAGGCTGGCCGTTGTCCGCAAAGACATTTCCGCCGATAAGCAATCCGCCTATACCGCTCGACCGAATCCCTTCCCTATTTGCATAGAAGTAGCTCTGACTTATCTCGACATCAGCACCAGAAAGTAGCTCTACACCAACGTCTGAGTTTCTGATCTCTGTATTGCGAATCGCTAGTTCGGTGCCACTCTTGAGCTTCACCGCTGCCAAAGCTTCGTCTATTGCAAGATCAGATATAGTAACCAAATGAGAGTTTTGGATTGTAAGGCCATTGTTGCCTTGTGCTCTGATCGTGGTCAATGTGCTGCCGGCGCCCGAAATATGAACCTTTGACAGATTTCTGACTTCAACCTCTTCATCAAGGAGATGCATGCCGGGGGAAACGCAAATCAGGCAAGGCAAGTTGGGATCAAGAGCACATTGTGTGATCGCCTCAGCAAGTGTCGCCACATCACCATCACCACCAGGATCGACGACCACAAAGCTTGCCGAAGAGCTACTCTTTCCAACACACTGTAAGCATGGTTGGCCAACACAACCAAGCAGGACACCCATGATCATGAGTGGAAGAGGTCTTACCCAGGCTGGCATCTATTTCTCATGCTCCATGACGACAATGAAAACGTCTTGCTTGCAAATCCTTCTTATCCCGAATGCCATATATGCTGCTACCGAACGTTGATCTGCGTCATGTAAGAGACAAATTAGGGCTGTTGGGAGAATGGCCAATTGATCGAAGGCCAAAGGCTGGGCGTGTGTGAGTGAATTTTGAGGAAAACGGAGCGTGCCGGCTGGAGACCTCACCCCTGTCGCCTTTGCCACCCTATAGGCCACCAGCGCCATCCTCAGCTCCACCAGGCTCAACTCCACCCGGTTGCCGGTCGTGTCGATGGTCACGTCGGCGCGTTTGTAGTGGGGGGTGCGGGCGTCCAGGATCAGCTTCAGGTCGCGCAGGGGGCCGGCCATGGGGCGGTCGTCGCCCTGGGCCAGGACCCGGGCCATGTGTTCGTGGGGCGCGGCCTTGATCCAGGCGGTCACTGTGTTGGCCAGTTACAGGTCGAAGGTCCCGGGCTCGGCGACGATCCCGCCGCCGGTCGCGATCACCGTCTCCTTGTAAAGCTGGAAAACATGGAGCAGGGCCGCGGCCTCGCACCGGCGATAGCCCTGGGGGCCGTAGAGGTCGAAGATCTCCGCGGTCGTGACCCCGGTCGCCTTCTCGACCTCCAAGTAGAGCTCGATGAAGGGCACGACATTCAGGGGCCTGTGTATAGCCATTTCTAGTTCGATCTACCCACTTGCAGCTGGCTCATGGATCGCGATTGGCTAGGCAAGCCTTGTCACGAACGAGCAGCGACACTAGGGAGGTTTTGGGATTTAATATGAGTATACTGTCCATGAAATTCTGATATTACAAACGCCTCGGCTGAGTTCATTTCGCATTAGGAAAAGGGACGAGACAAATGGACATTTCCAGATTTAGGTTTGATCCAATCGATTTCTCTGGCATCTCGCAATCGCGATGGATTTTCCGAAGAGCGATGATTGGATTTCTGCTATTCTTATATTATGTTTACGCGTTTTTATTTTCATTCTCCATTGCCACATCAGAAACTCCTGAACCAGTCACCGCTGCAGAAACTTCTGACCCAGGCATCGCTGCGGTATTTGCGATCGATTTAGAGAACCACCTGATTCTAATGATGACATTTGGATTTCTGGGAGGCGTGTTCTTCGTTACTAGGACTTTTGTGAGAACTCGAAGAGAGAGCGATTGCTCAGTCGCATGGTACCTGACTAGACCGCTTCAAGGTGTATTGATGGCTATTTTCATCTACTATGCCTTCCGTGCAGGACAGTTGGTGTTCTACAGCGGCGGCGATGGAAAGGTTGACGAAGAAGCAATCAATGTATTCACGCTGTCCATACTGGCGATTATCGCCGGCATGTTCACAGATCACGCTTATGAGCGCCTCTACAGCATAGCGGAGAGCATGCTCAAGCCGAAAGATAGGCCAGCCGCATCGACTGAGAGCTCGAGCTAACCAAAACCTCTGAGTTGCCTGCTCTCGGATACCGAGACTCAAATTGTGGCGCGGCCACAGGCCCCCAATCACCCCTCCCCCCGCACCCTTGCCTTCGCCACCCCATAGGCCGCCAGCGCCATCTTCAGCTCCGCCAGGCTCAGCTCCACCCGCTTCCCCGTCGTGTCGACGGTCACGTCGGCGCGTTCGTAGTGGGGGGTGCGGGCCTCCAGGATCAGCTCCAGGTCGCGCCGGGCCTCGGGGTGGCCGGCCATGGGGCGGTCGTCGCCCTGGGCCAGGACCCGGGCCATGTGTTCCTCGGGCGCGGCCCGGATCCAGGCGGTCACCGTGTTGGCCAGCAGCAGGTCGAAGGTCCCGGGCTCGGCGACGATGCCGCCGCCGGTCGCGATCACCGCCTCGTCGTGGAACTGGAAGACGTGGAGCAGGGCCGCCGCCTCGCGCCGGCGGTAGCCCTGGGGGCCGTAGAGGTCGAAGATCTCCGCCGTCGTGACCCCGGTCTCGCGCTCGATCTCCCGGTTGAGCTCGACGAAGGGCACGCCCATGGCCTCGGCCAGGAGGCGCCCCAGGGTCGACTTGCCGGCGCCGCGCAGGCCGATCAGGGCGACCCGCCGGGTCCGCCGCTGGCCCTCGCCGGGCAGGCGGAAGATCGCGCCCAGGGCGGCGTCGACCGCGCGCAGCTCGTCGTCCGTGGCGTCGTGCAGGCGCAGGCGCCAGAACCAGATGCTGTCCGGGAAGACCGGCTCCTCGGCGACCAGCTCCTCCAGCGGGATGCAGGCGGCCCGGGCGATCTCGCGCAGCTTGAGGATCGAGAGGTTGCCGCCGCCGGCCTCGAGCTTGGCCAGGTAGCGCTCCGAGACCCCGGCCAGGTGGGCGAGCAGCCGGCGGCTGGTCCGCGACCTCTCCCGCGCCCGCTTGACCCGCTCGCCCAGGCGCTGCAGGTAGTCGCGCCGGCTCATCGCCCGCTCGGACTCTGCCTCCAGCTCCCCGGAGAGCACCCAGTCTTCGTGCGTCCGCTTGGCCAAGCGGCTCTCCTCTCTAGGCCGCGGGCTGTCCCCTCACCCTGCCGACCCCTCACCCAGCTCCGGCTAAGGCGCGGCTAGACGCCGCACCAAGCCTCCACATCCCTCTCCCCGAGGGAGAGGGAGGGGCCCGCAGCGCAACAGCGCTGTGGGAGGGTGAGGGGCCACCGCTCCTACCCACCCGCCGCGTCCTCGAAGTCCCGCCCCTGGGCCTCGGCAAAGCGGCGCATGCGCGCCCGGATCGCCGGCGGGATCGGGATCGGCTTCATCGACTCGGCATCCACGCAGGCGAACACGTAGCGCGCCTCCATGCAGACCCGCCCGTCCTGCAAGGCCTCGACCCGGGTCGCCACCGAGGCGCGGCCCAGGCGCTCGACCGTCAGGTGGCAGACCAGGTCGTGGCGCGGCGTGATCGGCGCGGTGAAGTCGCAGGAGAGGTGGACGAAGGGCGTGCCGATGCCCTGGTCCAGGTGGCCGACGTACCAGTCGGCCCCGGTGCAGGCCTTGACCCAGTCCTCCACCGCCTCCAGCGCCATGCCCGGGATGTTGCCGGTATAGGCGATCTTCGCCGGATCGCACTCCCCCCAGCGCACCCGCCGCACGTAGACGAAGGGCCCGGCCGGCAGCTCCGGCAGATCGTCGGCCGGGCTCACGCCGCGGCTCCGGTGTTGACGATGATCACTGTGCGGAAGCTTCGCATCGCGGTCACTCACCCTCCATCTTCGGCTTCAAAACACAGCTGTCATCACCGGACTTGATCCGGTGATCCATGGATGCCCGGATCAAGTCCGGGCATGACAGTGGAGGCGCGGCACCAACGCGACCCCCCACCCTAGCCCTCCCCCACAAGGGGGGAGGGAACGATGGCGCGGCCAGCCACATAGCCCCCTCCCCCTTGATGGGGGAGGGTCGGGGTGGGGGTGGAACACACAGGTCAGCCATGACGGACCACCAACGCCACACCGCCACTCTCACGCCACCACCTTCACGTATTCGAAGTCGCCGGGCTTGCTGTCGATGCCGCGCTTGGGGGCGGCGATCCAGCCGGCGTAGGCGCCGGGGGCCCGCTCCGCGCGCATCAGCGACTTCAGGAACTCGCCGTCGTCGGCCGAGGGCAGCCAGGCGTCGCGCCGCGCCGCCCAGGCCTCGGCCGAGAGCAGCGCGCCCTCGGGGCTCGCCTCGATCCCGGCGAACTCGCCGATCCGGCGGTTGAAGGCGACGTGGGGCAGCGCCATGCGGAAGTCGACCCCGGCCTTGGCGATGATGGTGTTCCAGCGGGTGATGCCGCCCTCGCAGTCGCGCACGTAGTCGTCGCGCAGGCGCATGTTGAGCGCGGTCAGGGCCGGCGCCTCGACCAGGCGGAAGGCGCCGTCGACCAGCTTGAGCACCGGGTAGGTCGCGTCCACCAGGCGGTGGTCGTCCTCGATCCGGTCCTCCCGGTAGCGGCCCTTGAGCCCGGCGTTGTAGGCGTTGGCGGCGTTGGTCGAGATCTCCGAGCCGAAGAGGTCGAGCGAGAGCGAGAAGTGCAGGTTGGCCTTCTTCTGGATCGTCGGCAGGTCGATCACCCCCAGCGCCCGGATCCGCTCGACGTCGTGGGGGTCCTCGATCCCGGCCGCCACCATCGCCTCGCAGGTCCGCTGGATCGTGCGGCGGATCCCGGTCTCGCCGACGAACATGTGGTGGGCTTCCTCGGTCAGCATGAAGCGGCAGGTCCGCGACAGCGGGTCGAAGCCGGACTGGGCCAGGCTCTCGAGCTGCATCTTGCCGTCCCGGTCGGTGAAGAAGGTGAACATGAAGAAGGACAGCCAGTCCGGCGTCTCCTCGTTGAAAGCGCCCAGCATGCGCGGCCGGTCCAGGTCGCCGGAGCGGCGCTGCAGCAGGGCCTCGGCCTCCTCGCGGCCGTCGCGGCCGAAGTACTTCTGCAGCAGGTAGACCATGGCCCAGAGGTGGCGGCCTTCTTCGACATTCACCTGGAAGAGGTTGCGCAGGTCGTAGAGCGAGGGCGCGGTCTGGCCGAGCCAGCGCTGCTGCTCGACCGAGGCCGGCTCGGTGTCGCCCTGGATCACGACCAGGCGGCGCAGCATGGCGCGATACTCGCCCGGCACCTCCTGCCAGGCCGGCGCGCCCTTGTGCTCGCCGAAGCCGATGCTCCGGCCCTCGACCTGGGGCGCCAGCAGGATGCCCCAGCGGTACTCGGGCATGCGCACGAAGCCGAACTTGGCCCAGCCCTCCTTCTCGACGCTGACCGCGGTGCGCAGGTAGACCTCCGAGGCCTGGAAGCCCTCCGGGCCCATGTCCATCCACCAGTCGATGTAGCCGGGGTGCCAGCGCTCCAGCGCCTTCAGCACCCGCCGGTCCTCGGACAGCCCGACGTTGTTCGGGATCCGCGTGTCGTAGCTGACCTCCAAGCTCTCGATCATCTCCTCGTTCCTTCCCGTCGCAAGTGGTCCCGCGACCCCTTTCCTTATCTCCCTCCCCTCGAAAGGGGATGGGGCGCGTACGCGCTGCGCTTCGCGCGGTGGGGGTGGCACACCCAAGCTGGCCAGGTAGCCCCCTCACCCAGCTCCGGCTAAGGCTCGGCCAAGGGCCTCGCCAAGCCTCCACAACCCTCTCCCCGTGGGAGAGGGAAAATCAGAGCCGCCCCCCAGTCCCCTCTCCCCGAGGGAGAGGGAGGGGCCCAGCGCAAGGCGCTGGGAGGGTGAGGGGCGGTCACCCGCACCCCCGGCTTCGCCCCCGCCATCGCCACCTCCCGCTGTCATCACCGGGCTTGACCCGGTGATCCAGAGCCCCTTCCGAGCCCGCCGCCCTGGATCCTCGGGTCGAGCCCGAGGATGACAGCCAGAAGAAGCTGCCGTCCAAGCCGCACCCCCTCACACCCGCTTCGGGTCGAAGGCGGGCTTGCGGCCGCTGCCGTAGCGGCGCAGCGCGCCGTCCTCGCCGACCGCGTTGGGGCGCTGGAAGATCCAGTTCTGCCAGGCGGTCAGGCGGCCGAAGATCTTGGTCTCCATCGTCTCCGGTCCCGGGCAGCGCAGGTTGGCCTCCATGCCGGTCAGGGCGTCGGGCGAGAAGCTGGCGCGCTCCTCCAGGAAGATCCGGATCTCGTCCTCCCAGTCGATGTCGTCGTAGACGAAGGTGACCAGGCCCAGATCCTCGCAGGCCTCGGCCTCCAGGGCCTCGCCCAGGCGGGCGCGGGCCCGTTCGGTCGACTCCGGCTCGCCCAGGAAGCGGGTCGCGAGGCGGGTCAGGCCGTTGCCCATGGGCAAGGCGCCGAAGTTGAGCGCGCCCAGCCGGAGGGTCGCCGGCGGCCGGTTGTCGCCCTCGAACCCGCCCGCGAGCATGTACGCCCGGTCGCAGGCGAAGACGATCTCGGCCAGGCTCCCGGCGAAGCAGCTGCCCGGCTCGACCAGGGCGACCAGCGAGCGGGAGGTCATGTCGATCCGCTTGAGGACGCGCTTCCAGAGGCCGCGCAGCTCGCGCAGCAGCCAGTGGTCGGCCTCGAGCAAAGCGTCGTAGGCCGCCACCAATTCGGGATCGCCCGCGCTGCGGAAGACCAGGACCCCGAGCTCCGGCGCGTTGAAGCGCAGGTGCAGGACCGCGTCGTCCAGCTCGCGCGCCAGGCGCAGCGGCCAGAAGGCCGCGCCCTCCTCCGCCGCCGCCTCGGCGGAGTCCGGCGCCGCGGCCGCCGGGCCTTTGATCGTCAGGGTGGCCAGGCGCCGGTCCCGGTCGATCTCGACCGCCAGGCTGGAATAGGCCACGCCATCCTCGGAAAACGCCCGGTCGAGCGGCGTGAGCGCGATCCCCGAGGCGCCCTCCGGCCGGTCCGACTTTGCGGCCAGGGCCGCGGCCCGCTCCTCGACCACCGCGTCGAAGCGGGAATTCGGGACGGCCTCGTCGACCAGGCGCCAGGCGACGGCGCGCTGGCCGCGCACGCCCTCTTCCGTGGCGCAGAAGGCGTCAGCCAGGTCGCGGCGGACCTTGCGCTTGTCGGTGACCCGGGTCAGGCCGCCGGTCCCGGGCAGGACCGCGAGCAGCGGCACCTCGGGCAGGGAGACCGCCGAGGCGCCGTCGTCGGTGAGCACGATGTGCTCGGCCGCCAGCGCCAGCTCGTAGCCGCCGCCCGCCGCCGTGCCGTTGATCGCGCAGAGGTAGGGCTGGCCGGAGCTGGCGCCGGCGTCCTCGATGGCGTTGCGGGTCTCGTTGGTGAACTTGCAGAAGTTGACCTTGTGGTCGTGGCTCGCCCCGGCGAGCATGCGGATGTTGGCGCCCGAGCAGAAGACCCGGTCCTTGCCCGAGCGCAGCACCACGGCGCCCACCTCGGGATGCTCGAAGCGCAGGCGCTGCACCGCGTCGGCCAGCTCGATGTCGACCCCCAGGTCGTAGGAGTTGAGCTTGAGGTCGTAGCCGGGGAAGAGCCCGCCGGCCTCGTCGACGTCGAGGATCAGCTCGGCGACTCGGCCGGCGACTCGCAAGCGCCAATGCCGGTAGTTCGACGGCTCGGTCTGGAAATCGATCCGCATGCCCGCCCTGGCCAAAACAGGAATTATAGTTCATGTCCAGTTTCTGGACCGGAACTATAATACAGGTTTCCCGGCCTGGCCAGTTTCGAGGAAGCTGCGGATCGCCGCGAGGGTCTCTTCCGGCCGCTCCAGGTGCGGGCTGTGCCGGCACGCCGGCAGCAGATGGATTTCGCTCGGGCCCGGGGCCAGGTCGCGGGCGGTCTCGACCTGCCGGGCCGAGCCGTAGGAATCGTCCGCGCCCTGGATCAGGAGCAGGGGAACCTCGATCCCGGGCAGGAATTCGGTCAGGTCCCAGGTTTCGAAGCCGGGGTCGAGCCAGGCCTCGTTCCAGCCCCGGAAGGCGGCCTCGACGTTTCGGTGGTACTTGGCCAGGCGGTCGCGGAGGTCGCCGGTCTCGTAGGCCAGCTTGGCCGCGGCGATGGCGGCCAGGCCCTCGGGCTCGGTGAAGAAGTGGGGGGCGATCAGGACCAGCCCGGAAATCCGCGGGTCCGGGCGGCTGCCGGCGTAGATCGCGGCGATCGAGGCGCCGTCGCTGTGGCCGAGCAGGACCCCGCGCGCCAGGCCGACGGCGTCCAGGACCGCGGGCAAGACCTCCCGGGCCTCGTCGTGCATGTAGGTCAGCGGCCGGGGCAGGGCGCAGGGCGTCGAGCCGCCGTAGCCGGCCCGGGAGTAGGCCAGGACCCCGAGCCCGGTGGCGGCGGCCAGGCGCTCCGGGAAGTCGCGCCAGAGGGCGAGGCAGCCCAAGCCCTCGTGGAGCAGGATCAGGGTGGGCGCCCCGTTCCGGGCCGCGCCCGGCTCGGGGCTCCAGCGGCGGTACTCCAGGCGAGCGGCGCCGATCTCCAGCTGGCCGGCGGGGGCGATCACAGATCGTCAGCCGCGCAGCTTGAAGCGCTGGACCTTGCCGGTCGCGGTCTTGGGCAGGTCGGGGACGTAATCGATCCAGCGCGGGTACTTCCAGGGGCCGGCCTTCTCCTTGACCAGCTCCTGCAGCGCGGGTGTCAGCTCGGCGTCGGCCGCCGTCTCGGGCTTGAGCACGACGAAGGCCTTGGGCTTCAGGAGGCCGTCTTCGTCCTCGGCCGGGACCACGGCGGCCTCGAGCACGGCCGGGTGGGCCATGAGGGCGGACTCGACCTCGAAGGGCGAGACCCAGATGCCGCTGACCTTGAACATGTCGTCGGTGCGCCCGCAGTAGACGTAGGTCCCGGCGGCGTCGCGGGTGAACTTGTCGCCGGTGCGGGTCCATTCGCCCTCGAAGGTCCGCCGACTCTTCGCGCGCTGGTTCCAGTAGCCCTCGGCGGCGCTGGGCCCGCGGACCAGGAGCTCGCCGATCTCGCCGGGCCCGACCTCGGAGCCGTCCTCCTCGACCAGGCGCAGGTCGTAGCCCGGCACCGCCCGGCCGGAGGTGCCGTAGGCAACCGCGCCGGGGGCGTTGGAGAGGAAGATGTGCAGCATCTCGGTCGAGCCGACGCCGTCCAGGAGGTCGACCCCGAAGCGCGCCCGCCAGGCCTTGCCGACCTCCGCAGGCAGGGCCTCGCCGGCCGAGACGCAGAGCCGCAGGCGCTCGGAGCCGGCCTCCGGCGTGCAGGCCGGGTCGGCGAGGATCGCGGCGTAGAGGGTGGGCACGCCGTAGAAGACCGTGGGCTGGTGCGCCTTGAGGGTCTCGAAGACCGCGGCCGGGGTCGGCCGGCCGGGCAGCAGGGCCGCGGTCGCGCCGACCGCCAGGGGGAAGCTCATGGCGTTGCCCAGGCCGTAGGCGAAGAAGAGCTTGGCGGCGGAGTAGACCAGGTCGTCCTCGGTCAGGCCGAGCAGGCCCTGGCCGTAGAGCTTGGCGGTGGCCATGGGGCTGGCATGGACGTGCCTGACCCCCTTGGGCTGGCCGGTCGAGCCGGAGGAGTAGAGCCAGAAGGCGACCTCGTCGGCGCAGGTCTCGGCCGGGGCCAGCTCGGCCGGCTGGGCCTCGAGGGCCGGCCGGAAGGCGGTGTGGGCGCCCGCCTCGCCGCCGAGGACGAAGACCTGGCGCAGGCTGGGCAGCTCGGCCAGCAGGGGGGCGACGGTCGGCAGCAGGGGGGCGGAGACGAAGAGCGCCTGGGCCCGGGTGTCGCGCAGGATGTAGGCGTACTGCTCGGTGGTGAGCAGGGTGTTGAGGGCGACCGGCACCACCCCGGCCTTGATCGCGCCCCAGAAGATCACCGGGAAGTCGACGGTGTCGAGCACCAGCAGGGCGACCCGGGCCTCGCGGCCGATGCCGGCGGCGGCCAGCAGGTTGCCCAGGCGGTTGCAGGCCGCGGCCAGCGCGCCGTAGGTGAGCGCACGTTCGGGATCGACGAAGGCGGCCTTGCCGGCCCGGCCCTCCGCCAGGTGGCGGTCGACGAAATCGACCGCCGCGTTGTAGTCGCGCGGGAACTCCACCTTGCGCCTCCCCTTTCTCTTGTTCTTGGTTGTCGGGCGATTCTTGCCTTTCGGCGGCGCGCGTCCAGCGGAAAGTCTGCAGGGGGCGGCTGCCGCCCAAGCCTTCCACTCCGTTCATGGGGGAGAGTACAAGTGCGAATGGCGACCGCGGAGCAGCAGCGGCTGGTGCTCGATCCCTAAGCGGCTACACTCCTGCGGCCTCAGCTGCTCGAGGCCGCTGTGTTGCGGCTGGTGCTCGATCCCTAAGCGGCTACACTCAAGCGAGCCTGCTCGACGGAGGACGAGAAGTTGCGGCTGGTGCTCGATCCCTAAGCGGCTACACTCAGCTCGATCCGGCTCCGGCGTTCGTCCCAGTTGCGGCTGGTGCTCGATCCCTAAGCGGCTACACTGGACTGGCGCAAATGGCGCTTGTGATCGTCGTTGCGGCTGGTGCTCGATCCCTAAGCGGCTACACTCTGACCGCGGCCTTCAACGACAGCGCCGCCGTTGCGGCTGGTGCTCGATCCCTAAGCGGCTACACTCTCCTCCAAGCAGGTAGGCGCCGGTATAGAGTTGCGGCTGGTGCTCGATCCCTAAGCGGCTACACTCGACCTGGCCGGCGAGTTCGAACACCAGCTGTTGCGGCTGGTGCTCGATCCCTAAGCGGCTACACTCGCCATTTCCAGCGTTTCGCATAGTTTTTCGTTGCGGCTGGTGCTCGATCCCTAAGCGGCTACACTCCGGGTCGACAACGGGTTCGGGTTCGCCCTGTTGCGGCTGGTGCTCGATCCCTAAGCGGCTACACTCCCGGCGCCGAACACCAACCTGCCGGATCCGTTGCGGCTGGTGCTCGATCCCTAAGCGGCTACACTTCGTAGACCTTGCCCAAGCCGCTTTCGGAGGTTGCGGCTGGTGCTCGATCCCTAAGCGGCTACACTAGCTGGTCACGCCGTTGCGCCGGAGCTCGCGTTGCGGCTGGTGCTCGATCCCTAAGCGGCTACACTGGCCGAGCGGGTGCGCCGCTCGATGTCCTGGTTGCGGCTGGTGCTCGATCCCTAAGCGGCTACACTCTTCTGCAGAGTTGCCTTCTGCCGTAATCTGTTGCGGCTGGTGCTCGATCCCTAAGCGGCTACACTCGCACTCACGATGAAGGGCGCGAGCTCGCTGTTGCGGCTGGTGCTCGATCCCTAAGCGGCTACACTTCGGTGCTGCCTGCCATCACGCCGCCTCCCGTTGCGGCTGGTGCTCGATCCCTAAGCGGCTACACTGGCGGCCAAGGCCGAGATCCAGGCGAACTAGTTGCGGCTGGTGCTCGATCCCTAAGCGGCTACACTCACCGGGGCGATGGAATCGATACCGCCGCGGTTGCGGCTGGTGCTCGATCCCTAAGCGGCTACACTTTCGAATGATCGATGATGGTGTAATCAACCGTTGCGGCTGGTGCTCGATCCCTAAGCGGCTACACTTAACCCGCAGAATGCCACGAACAACGTGCAGTTGCGGCTGGTGCTCGATCCCTAAGCGGCTACACTAACCCGTTCGTTGCCGAGGAGATGGCAGAAGTTGCGGCTGGTGCTCGATCCCTAAGCGGCTACACTTATCTCGACATCGCGCAGTTCGCCCGGCTGTTGCGGCTGGTGCTCGATCCCTAAGCGGCTACACTGCCGCGCCCGGGCCAGACACCGGCTTCCTCGTTGCGGCTGGTGCTCGATCCCTAAGCGGCTACACTCGATCTTGGTCGGCAGACCAAGATAGTCCTGTTGCGGCTGGTGCTCGATCCCTAAGCGGCTACACTTGCGAAACTCCTGCTTGGTCCGATCACCCTGTTGCGGCTGGTGCTCGATCCCTAAGCGGCTACACTTGCAACTTTAATCACACGATCTCCCTCGGGGTTGCGGCTGGTGCTCGATCCCTAAGCGGCTACACTTGTCGCGGACTTGGGCCGCGGTCGGGGCCGGTTGCGGCTGGTGCTCGATCCCTAAGCGGCTACACTGTTCCGAAAGATACTAGGGATATGTTCGTGGTTGCGGCTGGTGCTCGATCCCTAAGCGGCTACACTCTTGAGCTGAACGGCCTCCAAAACGCGCTGGTTGCGGCTGGTGCTCGATCCCTAAGCGGCTACACTGCCGAGCTGCATGTCATTGACGGCGGATCTGTTGCGGCTGGTGCTCGATCCCTAAGCGGCTACACTATGGTGCGTGGCGCAGAAACGCGTGCCCTTGTTGCGGCTGGTGCTCGATCCCTAAGCGGCTACACTAGCTCTGTGGCGCTGGATTGCGGCCAATCGGTTGCGGCTGGTGCTCGATCCCTAAGCGGCTACACTGTGTGCTGGCTACTCTCCAAGCCCAGGGCAGTTGCGGCTGGTGCTCGATCCCTAAGCGGCTACACTAACCCGCTTCGTCTTGTCGGGGTTGGTTCCGTTGCGGCTGGTGCTCGATCCCTAAGCGGCTACACTGAGGAGCAGAAGCGCCGCGGCGCCTGGTGGGTTGCGGCTGGTGCTCGATCCCTAAGCGGCTACACT